>CAZQJH010000053.1:0-9907 GCA_964593515.1 uncultured Erysipelotrichaceae bacterium | reverse complement strand
GTATAAATTAAAGGTAAATTAATTGATTAATTAAGCGAATGTCGCTATAATAAAAAAGATTGAAGGAGGATTTTTTATGAATCAATTTATTCGTGTATTTCAACCAGAAGATGCACCTAAAGCTTTAGGTCCATACTCAGCAGCTGTTAAATTAAGTGATTTTGTATATTTATCAGGACAAATTCCAATTAATCCAGAAACTAATGAAATTGAAGCTGTTACTATTGAAGAACAAACTCATCAAGTAATGAAAAATATTAAAGCAGTTTTAAATTCAATGGGATTAGATTTTAGACACATTGTGAAAACAACTATTTTCGTAACTGATTTAGCTGATTTCAATGCCGTTAATGAAGTATATGGATCTTATTTAGAAAAACCATATCCAGCTCGTAGTTGTGTTCAAGTTGCTGCTTTACCTAAAGGAGCTAAAATTGAAATTGAATGTATGGTAATTGATACTTTAATTTATGAACAACAATATGCCCAAAGCTGTGGTTGTGACGGTGGTTGCAGTGGTTGTGATGGAGGATGTGCATAAAAAGAGAAAATTATTTCTCTTTTTTTTTGTTTTTATACGTATAATATATTGAAAGGAGGATATACATGTTAGACAATAGTTTAAATATAGATTTTCATGGACGCAGTGGATATATTTGTAATGATAAAAGGATTATTGAACGAATATGTTTTGCTTATGCATCAACATTGAAAGGGAGGGAAGAATATTCACGAAAAGTATTATCGATAAAACGATTACCACCAGTATTAGTCGACCGTCAAAGTGAATTATTGTATTTTGCTTGTTATGATCATGAAGTGAAAGAATATAAGTATTTCAATAATTATGAAATTGATTATATTAAAGGAGTAAAACGTACACATGTTGAAGTTCATTTTCGTAATGGTACGATTAAACGTTATGGTTGTTCATATCATAGTATGAATGTTCAACGTAATCGTTGTAAAGCATTATTGATGTGCAGTGATAAACGTTTAGCCGATATTGTGAATTTAGTTAATTGATTGATAATGTTTAATAAAAAGATAAGTAATAAAAGCATTACTTACACCTTGAATTATATTAGGAATTAATGAAATTAAGGCAATTTGTAAAGAGAATAAGTAACATTCACTAATAAAATAACCACTAATCATAATGATTATTGCCATTACATAAGCAATTAATTTATTTTTTGCATATAGTTTATTGAAAATTATAGTTTCTAAGCCTTTAGTTATCATACTAGGGATAATGTAAATAAGATATCCATTAAATAAATCAGTTAAACCACTTGCTATTATATTAGTGATTAAAGCATATGGTAAAGGTAAATGAAGAGAAGATAGAAGGATAATACTATCACCAAGATGAATATATCCTTGTAAGCCATTAGGTATTTTTATTAAAATAGAAACAACGATAATTAAGGCACAATATAAGGCACTTAAAGTAATAAATTTAGTTTTATTCATAAAAAATTCCCTTCTTTCATGATGATATATATTAGCATAATTCATTGATTCATACAATATTAGTAAAAAAAACAAAAAAAATTTCCATAGTGATTGACTAGTGATATATTTAGTAGTATAATTTTCACGCAATTCAAGGAGGATTTAGTATGAAAAAATTATTTTTAATTGCATGTGCATGTTTATTAGCTGCTTGTTCAAGTGCTGCTAGCTTAACTGGAACTGCTGAATCAGCTAAAAACGAAAGTGGAGACTACACTACAGCAACAGTTGTTGTTAAAGGTGACAAAATTGAATCAGTATCTTTAGATGTTATTACTGAAGCTGGAAGTAAAAAAGAACTTAAAGACGATTATAACATGAAAGGTGCTTCAGGTATCGGTAAAGAATGGTATGAACAAGCTGAATTCTTAGAAAACTACTTAAAAGAAAACGGAATTGATTCAGTAAATCTTACTGCTGAAGGATATGCAGCTGACGAAGACGTTTTAGCTGGATGTACAATTAACATTAAAGAATTAGTTGAAACTGCTCAAGAAGCTTACAACAACGCTAAGTAATTTAACAAAAAAGGTCTTTTGACCTTTTTTTGTTGTGTAAGCATTTGTAATTGTTGTATAATATTTAATGGGAGGATAGGTTTAATGAATAAATATGATAAACGTTTTATTGTTATCTTAATTGTTGTTGTATTATGCTTTTATCTCCCAATGCTAATTCAAAATATAATTCAACCAACATCACAACGTGATGTTGTCGTTTATTATAAAGATCAAGAGATTTTACGTCAAAAGTTATCCATTGATAATAAGTATGTAGTTGATGGAACTTTAGGTGATGTGGAAATTGAGGTCAAAGATGGTAAAGTAAGAGTTGAAAAAGAAAATTCTCCGTATAATATTTGCTCAATCCAAGGATGGGTTGATTCAAGTGCGGTACCAATTGTTTGTTTACCAAATGATATTGTGGTACGGATTGTTGATGAAGGGAATCTAGCTGATAATGAGTTAGATGCGGTGATTCAATGAGTAGGGTAAGAAGAATTACATTAATTTCAATGATGATTTCATTGTCATTATTATTACATATGGTTGAAAGTGCAATTCCTTTACCAGTATTCATTCCTGGTTTTAAATTAGGTTTTGCGAATATTGTTGGTTTATTTTGTTGGGAAGTTTTTGATTTTAAAACAATGGTTAAAGTTAATCTAGCAAGAATTTTATTTGCTAGTTTGTTAAATGGGCAAATTTTTGCTGTTTCATTTTATTTATCATTATCAGGTTGTATTTGTTCGATGTTAATGATGTATTTAGCTAAACGTTTTTCAAAAATGTCCTTATATGGAATTAGTATTTGTGGAAGTGTATTTCATAATGTTGGTCAAGTAATTGTTGTTACATGGTTATATCAACAATTCTTTATGCAATTATTTTTACCAACATTAATTTTATTAGCGATACCGACTGGATGGTGTATGGCTTTTGTAACAATTCAATTATTAAGTAGATTTAAAGGAGATGTTAATTATGGAAAAGTTCGTATATAAACCACAAGGAGTTTGTTCTCGAGAAATGGTTTTTGAAATGGATGGAAATGTTATCAAGAATGTTCAAATTGTTGGTGGATGTCCTGGTAACTTATTAGGTATTTCACGTATTATTCGTGATATGAGTATCGATGAAGTTATTGAAGATTTTGAAGGGGTAAAATGTGGTCCTAAAGCTACTTCTTGTCCTGATCAAATTGCTCAAGCTTTAAAAGCTTATCGCGCAAAAGGTAATTAATATGCAAGCAGTAGCTAAATTTGAAAAAGTGTCTTATCACTTATACTATGAAGCAATGAAAGATTATGATGCTAGTTTAAGTGATGAAACTATTCAAGCGATGTATGATGCACTTTTATTACCTAAAAGAGCAACTAAAGGTTCAGCAGGATATGATTTTTTTGCTCCTTTTGCTTTTAACTTAAAACCAAATGATAATCTTAAAGTTCCTACAGGAATTAGAGTTAAGATTGATGAAGGTTACTTCTTAGCTTTAGTACCTCGTTCTTCATTAGGTTTTAAATATCGTATGCATTTATTTAATACGATTGGTATTATTGATAGTGATTACTATGAATCAGATAATGAAGGGCATATTTTTGCGAAAATCAGTAATGGTAGTGATAAAGAAATTAATGTTAAGCAACACGATGGTTTTATTCAAGGTATTTTTATGCCTTTTATGATCACAATTGATGATAGTAGTGAAGCTAAACGTAATGGAGGATTTGGAAGTACTAATGAAAAATAAGATTAATATTTTAGCAATTATTACAATTGTAGTTGGTATTATTTTAGATCAATTTACTAAATACTTAGTCGATTTAAATTTAAATTTATATGAAGCAATAGAAATTATTCCAGGTTTTTTCTCTATTACTTATTATCGTAATAATGGAGCAGCATGGTCAATGCTTGAAGGACAACAATTATTCTTTTTAGTAATTACCATTATTGCTTTAATTGCGATGGTTTATTATTACTTTAAAATTGATAAAAAAGAATGGGGACAAAAATTAGCCTTAGCAATGATGATTTCAGGTACTATTGGGAATTTTATTGATCGTTGTTTATTTCAATATGTTCGTGATTTTCTTGATTTTATTATTTTTGGTTATGATTTTCCTATCTTTAATATTGCCGATAGTCTATTAGTAGTAGGGGTTTTCTTAATGGCTATTTTGGTTATTTTGGAAGAAAAAAGAGAGGGTAGATTATGGATGTAATTGAACTTGTAGTAAATAGTGAAGATGCTTTTACTAGATTAGATAAATATTTAGTAGCAAATAGTGAATTAACTCGTTCACGTATTCAACAATTAATTGATGATGGTAGGGTAAGAAGAATTACATTAATTTCAATGATGATTTCATTGTCATTATTATTACATATGGTTGAAAGTGCAATTCCTTTACCAGTATTCATTCCTGGTTTTAAATTAGGTTTTGCGAATATTGTTGGTTTATTTTGTTGGGAAGTTTTTGATTTTAAAACAATGGTTAAAGTTAATCTAGCAAGAATTTTATTTGCTAGTTTGTTAAATGGGCAAATTTTTGCTGTTTCATTTTATTTATCATTATCAGGTTGTATTTGTTCGATGTTAATGATGTATTTAGCTAAACGTTTTTCAAAAATGTCCTTATATGGAATTAGTATTTGTGGAAGTGTATTTCATAATGTTGGTCAAGTAATTGTTGTTACATGGTTATATCAACAATTCTTTATGCAATTATTTTTACCAACATTAATTTTATTAGCGATACCGACTGGATGGTGTATGGCTTTTGTAACAATTCAATTATTAAGTAGATTTAAAGGAGATGTTAATTATGGAAAAGTTCGTATATAAACCACAAGGAGTTTGTTCTCGAGAAATGGTTTTTGAAATGGATGGAAATGTTATCAAGAATGTTCAAATTGTTGGTGGATGTCCTGGTAACTTATTAGGTATTTCACGTATTATTCGTGATATGAGTATCGATGAAGTTATTGAAGATTTTGAAGGGGTAAAATGTGGTCCTAAAGCTACTTCTTGTCCTGATCAAATTGCTCAAGCTTTAAAAGCTTATCGCGCAAAAGGTAATTAATATGCAAGCAGTAGCTAAATTTGAAAAAGTGTCTTATCACTTATACTATGAAGCAATGAAAGATTATGATGCTAGTTTAAGTGATGAAACTATTCAAGCGATGTATGATGCACTTTTATTACCTAAAAGAGCAACTAAAGGTTCAGCAGGATATGATTTTTTTGCTCCTTTTGCTTTTAACTTAAAACCAAATGATAATCTTAAAGTTCCTACAGGAATTAGAGTTAAGATTGATGAAGGTTACTTCTTAGCTTTAGTACCTCGTTCTTCATTAGGTTTTAAATATCGTATGCATTTATTTAATACGATTGGTATTATTGATAGTGATTACTATGAATCAGATAATGAAGGGCATATTTTTGCGAAAATCAGTAATGGTAGTGATAAAGAAATTAATGTTAAGCAACACGATGGTTTTATTCAAGGTATTTTTATGCCTTTTATGATCACAATTGATGATAGTAGTGAAGCTAAACGTAATGGAGGATTTGGAAGTACTAATGAAAAATAAGATTAATATTTTAGCAATTATTACAATTGTAGTTGGTATTATTTTAGATCAATTTACTAAATACTTAGTCGATTTAAATTTAAATTTATATGAAGCAATAGAAATTATTCCAGGTTTTTTCTCTATTACTTATTATCGTAATAATGGAGCAGCATGGTCAATGCTTGAAGGACAACAATTATTCTTTTTAGTAATTACCATTATTGCTTTAATTGCGATGGTTTATTATTACTTTAAAATTGATAAAAAAGAATGGGGACAAAAATTAGCCTTAGCAATGATGATTTCAGGTACTATTGGGAATTTTATTGATCGTTGTTTATTTCAATATGTTCGTGATTTTCTTGATTTTATTATTTTTGGTTATGATTTTCCTATCTTTAATATTGCCGATAGTCTATTAGTAGTAGGGGTTTTCTTAATGGCTATTTTGGTTATTTTGGAAGAAAAAAGAGAGGGTAGATTATGGATGTAATTGAACTTGTAGTAAATAGTGAAGATGCTTTTACTAGATTAGATAAATATTTAGTAGCAAATAGTGAATTAACTCGTTCACGTATTCAACAATTAATTGATGATGGACAAGTATTAGTTAATAATAAAAATGAAAAAGCTAATTATAAAGTTAGAATTAATGATGTTATAACTTATTCATTACCTCCTGAGATGAGTATGGAAGCTAAACCACAAAAGATGGATTTAGATATTCGTTATGAAGATGAAGATGTTATTGTGATTAATAAAGCTAAAGGAATTGTTGTGCATCCAGCTAATGGTAATCAAGAAAATACTTTAGTAAATGGTTTATTATATCACTGTAAAGATTTATCAGGAATTAATGGGGTATTAAGACCTGGAATTGTACATCGTATTGATAAAGATACAACAGGTTTATTAATTGTTGCTAAAAATGATAAAGCTCATTTATCATTAAGTGAACAATTATCTAAAAAAGAAGTTAGTCGTAAATATTATGCTTTAGTACATGGGGTTATTGAACATGATTTTGGAACTATTGATGCCCCTATTGGTCGTGATGTGAAAGATCGTCAAAAAATGGCGGTTACAGCAACTAATTCTAAAGAAGCTCGTACACACTTTAGAGTCGTTGAACGTTTTAAGAAGCATACATTAGTTGAATGTACACTTGAAACTGGAAGAACTCATCAAATTAGAGTTCATATGCAATATATTGAACATCCACTTGTAGGTGATGAAAAATATAGTTATCGTAAAACTAAACAAGGTTATGGTCAATTCTTACATGCTTTTGAATTAAAATTCACGCATCCAACAACTAATGAACAAGTAGTTGTGAATGCACCATTACCGCAATATTTTGAAGCATATTTACAAGAATTAAGAGAGGAAGATTAATATGAAACGTAGTGATGTTTTAACATGGGATGATTATTTCATGGGATTAGCGCATTTAAGCGGAATGCGTAGCAAAGATCCTAATACGCAAGTAGGAGCTGTTATTGTTAGTAATGAACATCGAGTTGTTAGTATTGGTTATAATGGATTCCCTAATGGATGTAGTGATGATGATTTTCCATGGGCACGTGAAGGTGAATTTGGGGATACTAAATATCCATATGTTGTTCATGCAGAATTAAATGCTATTTTAAATAGTAAACGTGATTTAAGAAATTGTAGTATTTATGTTTCATTATTTCCTTGTAATGAATGTGCTAAAGCAATTATTCAAAGTGGAATCTCACGAGTTATTTATGAATCAGATAAATATGCTATGACACCAGGAACTATTGCTTCAAAAAGAATGTTACAAAGTGCTGGTATTGAATTAGTTCAATTACCATATCAAATGAAGTTAACTGTAGAAAAATTTAATCAAGAAGTGTAAATTTTATTTACACTTTTTCTTTTTAGGTCTATAATACAATACGTTATTTAAGGAGATGATTATATTGAATCAAGATTTAACGGTAGGTAAACCTAGTAAGGTTTTATGGAAGTTTTGTTTACCTTTGTTTGCTAGTGTTATTTTCCAACAATTCTATAATTTAGCTGATAGTTTAGTAGCAGGTAAATTTATTGGGGAAAATGCTTTAGCAGCTGTTGGTAATAGTTATGAAATTACTTTAATCTTTTTAGCTTTTGCTTTTGGATGTAATATGGGATGTTCAATCTTAGTATCAGAGTTTTTTGGGGCTAAAAAATATGATAAAGTTAAAACATGTATTTATACTTCAATTATTTCCACATTAGTTGTATGTATTGTATTAATGTTGATTGGAATATTAGGTTGTGATTTAATCTTAAATTTAATTAAAACACCAAGTGAAGTATTTACTGATTCAAAAGTATATTTAGATATTTACGTTTATAGTTTACCATTTGTATTCTTTTATAATGTAGCAACGGGTATTTTCTCAGCTTTAGGTGATTCAAAGACACCTTTTATCTTTTTAGCTATTTCTTCTACGGTAAATATTGCTATGGATGTTTTATTTGTTGCTTCTTTCAATATGGGGGTAGCTGGAGTAGCTTGGGCTACTTTTATTTGCCAAGGAATTAGTTGTATTTTAGCACTTCTATTTGTCTTTAAACGATTAAGTAAGTTTCAAAGTGAAAAGGCAGCTATTTTTGATAAACATATCTTAAAACGATTTGTAATTATTGCTTTACCTAGTACTTTACAACAAAGTTTTGTATCGGTTGGTAATATTATTGTACAAGGTATTATTAATGGTTTTGGAGCAAGTGTAATGGCTGGATATAGTGCGATTGTTAAAATTAATGGACTAGTTATTACTTCATATACGACTATTGGTAATGGTATGTCTAATTATGTAGCTCAAAATATGGGAGCTAGAAAATTAGAACGAGTAAAAGAAGGATTTATAGCGGGAATGAAAATGGTTTGGACAATCACTATTCCAATTGTTATCTTTTACTTATGGAAAGGTGATTTATTCTTAAATTTATTCTTAGATAATGGTTCAGCTGTTTCTTTAGATACTGGATTATCTTTTATTCGTATTGTTGCACCATTCTACTTTGTTATCTCTGCTAAGTTAATTGGTGATGGAATATTAAGAGGGGCAGGACTAATGAAACAATTTATGATTGATACATTTGTGGATTTAGGTCTAAGAGTTATTTGTGCTCTTGTTTTAGCTAAGTTCTTCGGTGTTATTGGTGTTTGGTTAGCTTGGCCAATTGGTTGGTGTATTTCAACATTTATTACCCTTTATTTCTATCGTCGTGGACCTTGGTATGATGAAATCTAATAAAAAAAGAATCTCCTTTATAAAGTGAGATTCTTTTTTAGTGCTTTTTCACTATTTTTAAAATGTAATTTAGCTACTTTAGTTAATTCTTCAAGACCAAATTCAGCAACAAAAGATTTAATACATTCATCAACTTGTTTACCAGCTCCTTTATGGAATTTGAAATTATATTTAGTTTCTAAAGATTCCATTTGCTTTAAAAAAGCATAACGAGCAATAATAGAAGCACAAGCAACAGCAAAATATTTACTTTCAGCTTTTGTTTCAAAATGTAAGTTTCTAACAACATCACTTTTGTTTTGAAGATAGCGATAATAACTTTTAGCTTGGACAAATTGATCAACCACACTTAATGGTGGTAATTGTTTAATTTTATTACGTAAATGAACATAAGCTTGATTATGAAGTTGGCATTTCATATCAACCATATTAGTTGTTGGTTGAATTTGATTATATTTTTCATTATCTACAATTAATAGTGAATAAGGTAATAATTGCATTAGGGTTGGAGCTATTTCCATAATCTTATCATCTTTAATCGTTTTACTATCACCAATACCTAAATGTTTTAATTGTTCATAAGCTTTTTCATCAACATAACAAGCACAAACAACTACACCACCAAAATAATCACCGGTACCAACTTCATCACTTCCAGCTTGAGGAAAGGTATTAGTTGGTTTATGAATAGTTTCTTCATTTAATAAAGCTATAATTTCATCTTCGTTTTTACCTTGAAATAAGACTTTTTTTGATTGATATGCCGTTATAATACAACCATCTAATTCATATGAATATAAGGCATAATTAGGGGTTTTACGCTTATTAGCATGTTTTAATTTTAATTCTAAATTTTTTATTTGTTCTTCATTCATTATTATTGTTTGACTCATAATATCACCATATTAAAATATAGCTTTTCTAATGGAAAAATGCAATAGTTATGTTAAAATATATAAGAAAGAAAAGGATGTGAAAAGATGGAATTAATTGTGAATAGTATTATGGTATTATTTATGATTTTAGTTATCT
>CAZQJH010000052.1:0-10088 GCA_964593515.1 uncultured Erysipelotrichaceae bacterium | reverse complement strand
TGTCTAATTAGTGTTATAATTATTTAATAACAAAGAGGTGTTTTTATGAAGAGAATTAGTTTATTGATGATAAGTATATTGATGTTTGTTTCTTCAATTCATGTTGAAGCTTTTAGTTGTATTGATACTAAAAATACATGGTATGAAAATAAAGTAGCGCAAGTTGAGAAAATGGGATTAATGGGTGCTATGACTTATAATGGCATAAAACCTTTATTTAAGGGAGATGAATATTTGAGTAGGGGAATGTTAGTAACTATCTTATATCGCCTTGCGAATGCCCCTAAAAGTGATTATCAACATCAATTTGTGGATGTAAGTGAAAATGTATATTATGAACAAGCATTAAATTGGGCTTGCGAAAATGATATTGTTCATGGATATGATGAATTTCATTTTGGTGGTGATGATCCAATTACCCGTGAACAAACAGCTATTATTTTATATAATTATTGTTTACCAAGTAGAGTTAATCTTGATTGTTTAAATAGATTTAAGGATATTGATAAATTAAATGACTTTAGTTTATATTCTTTAGCTTTTTTAGTTGAAAATAATTTTATGGAAGGAAGCAATAATAATTTAATGCCTTATAAAGGAACTACTAGAGGAGAAAGTGCTAAAATTTTATTAGCTTTTTATCGTTATTTACATCAATATGATAAATTAGATAATCATTTGATTATTAATAATAAACCATATATTGTTGATTATGATGATGAAATAAGTTTTGATTTATGTAATGAAGAAACAATTATTTTTCCTAAAGGAATTGGTTTTTATACTCCACGTAATGAAGTTATTGCTTGTTATGGACAACCACTTACAAGTAATACTAATGATTTAAAAATGGATATTTATGCTTTAAGTGATGCTTATTTACATTTATATTATGAAAATAATTTATTAGTTAAAGCTACTTATACTAAGGAACAATTAACTAATAAAGGAATTGGACATTTATTAATTAATCAATATCGTGATTATGATGGTAAGATAGTAGTGGAATATGAGGAGTGCGAAAATCAATTACTACAAGTATATGAATTAATTGATGATGAATATCAATTAATTCATGAAGAAGAAGTTGATGGTAGTGGAAAATGTTTTGTTGAAATAAGTCGGGATAAAGAGCGTATTATAATGGCTAGTTTAAATGCTAATGAAAATAAAGATGCTTATCGAGTAAGAGAAATCGTATCTAATAAAAATAAACCTTTAGTGGTTGAAGGTTTAAAGGATACTTATAATTTAACTGCTCGTGATGCTTTTATGGTAGATATTACTTTGGATAATGTTAGTGAGCGAACTTTATTATTACAGATGTATATTAATGGAAAATGGCAAACTTGTAGTGAATATCAATTAAATAAGGAACAAACTACTTTAACTTTAGATTTTAAAGATTGGTGGTATTTGAAAAATATTGAACATAGTAAATGGCGTTTATATAGTAATGAAGATGAAATTAATCAAGCCTTTAGTTATGAATTTATGATTAATACTAAACGTTATTATCAAAATGGTAATACTGCTTTACCTATTAAAACGAATATTACTTTAGGTAAAAGTGATTATGAATTAAGTTATGGTTATATGGGTTTAAAAGTACAAGCTGTTCAATTAGCTTTAGGTATGGGACATGTATGGGAAAACTATGGTAGTCAAACGATAAGTAATGTTAAAGCGTTTCAAGCAAGTCATAATTTAAAAGTAGATGGAATCGTTGGATTAAAAACTTGGTTAGCTTTAGGTTTAAGTGAAGAAGATTTCAATTATATGGGTTCTTATGTAAGTCCTAGTAAAATTCATTTAGGAAGTAGTAAAGAAGAATGTATTCAAGCAATGGTTGATCGTGCTTATGAATATCTTGGTAGTGAATATGTTGTAGGAGCTAGTGGTAAAGTAGGTCAAGGGGTTGATTGTAGTGGATTAATTATGCAATGTTTATATGCAGCTGGAATTGATATTTCACCAATTAATCCAATTCGTCATAGTAAACCAGGTTATGAATTTGAATCTTATAATATTTATTATGATAAACGTTTTAAAAATGTATCGATAAATAATCTAAAAGTGGGAGATTTAGTTTTCTATTATAATGCTAATACGGGGAATGTAAATCATATTGCTATTTACATTGGTAACAATCAAGTAATTGATAGTTGGCCTGATGATAAAGGGGTAGCAATTAGACCACTTAAAGGGGATGGAAGAGGTCCAATTAAAGGAATTAAACGAGTTTTTCAATAGTTGTGAATGTGATTGCGAAAACATTTGTAATTTAATGAAAAAATTTGAAAAAGAAGTAAAAAAGGCATTGACATAAAGCGTGAAAAGTTTTAAACTATTATCAATGTAGTAAGTGAGGTGTTACCTATGAAAGATTTAGTCGTGATTATTATTGATATTATTCAACTGATTAATACTGCTTTTCTTTCAAAGTGCACTTTATGTTATTATCACTAAAGGATTATTTGAAAGAAAGCAGTTAATGATATTACATTAGCTGCTTTTTTGTTATAAATTTCGTATTAGGAGGAAAGAACATGAATGTTAAAGATGTGGAAACAGCAGTTGAAAGACTGAAGGGAAATATTCATAACGTCCAAGTTACAAGTTCAAAAACATTTTCACAAATGTGTAATTGTGAAGTATATTTAAAATGTGAAAATCGTCAAAAGACCGGATCATTTAAGGTTCGTGGAGCATTTAATAAATTAGCTAAACTTAAAGATGAAGGAAGTGTTAGTAAGGTAATTGCTAGTAGTGCTGGAAATCATGCCCAAGGGGTAAGTTATGCTAGTAGTTTACTTGGTATTGATGCTACAATTGTTATGCCTAAAAGTACTCCAATTGCGAAAGTAATGGCGACACAAGGTTATGGTGCTAATGTTGTGTTGGCTGGTGATAATTATGATGAATGTTATGAAGAAGCATTAAAAATTCAAAAAGAACAAGGTGCTTTATTTATTCATCCATTTAATGATGAAGATGTTATTGCTGGGCAAGGAACTATTGCTTATGAAATATTACAAGATTTACCTAATGTTGATATGATTGTAGTACCTGCTGGAGGTGGAGGATTATTATCAGGAATTGCTTATTATGCAAAATCAATTAATCCACGTATTCAAGTTGTAGGAGTTCAAGCTCAAGGGGCAGATGCTATTAAACAATCACATGAAAATAAAAAATATATCGCTACTAATCATGTAAATACGATTGCTGATGGAATTGCGGTTATGAAACCAGGTGATAAAACAGTTGAAATGATTCTTGAGTATGTTGATCAAGTAGTTAGTGTTAGTGATGATGAAATTGCTGATGCTATCTTGTTATTATTAGAAAGAGAAAAACAAGTAGTTGAACCAGCTGGAGCTAGTTCATTAGCTGCTCTTTTAAATAATAAAATTGATGTAGAAGGAAAAAAAGTAGTATGTGTTTTATCTGGTGGTAATATTGATGTATCTTTTATTCATAAAGTAGTTGAACAAGGGTTAGTAAAACGTGGACGTAAGATGCGTTTTAAAACATTAATGTTAGATAAACCAGGAAGCTTAGAAAAATTAACAAGAGCTTTAAAAGAAGAAAATGCTAATATTGTTGGAATTCAATATGATCGTATTCAAGAAGATTTAAGTTTAAATGAAACTATCTTACATATGTCAATTGAAGTAAGTAGTAAAGAACATGGTGAACATGTTATTAAAGCCTTAGAACAGAAAGGATATAAAATTACTATCGAGTAGGGGAGGGATACCTATGAAAATGAATGGTTCACAAATTTTAATTCAAGCCCTAATTGATCAAGGTGTTGATACAATCTTTGGTTATCCAGGTGGCTCGGTTTTAAATATTTATGATGCATTATATGATAAAAAAGATGAAATTCGACATGTTTTAACTTCACATGAACAAGGAGCTGCTCATGCAGCTGATGGTTATGCTAGAACTAGTGGTAAAACAGGAGTATGTTTAGCTACTTCAGGTCCTGGAGCAACTAACTTAGTAACTGGTTTAGCTACTGCTTATATGGATTCAATTCCAATTGTTGCAATTACTGGTAACGTTAGTAATTCATTAATTGGACGTGATTCATTTCAAGAAGTAAATATTTCAGGTATTACAATGCCAATTACTAAACATAATTTTATTGTGAAAAGAGTTGAAGATTTAGCTGCTACAGTTCGTAAAGCATTTGTAATTGCTAATTCAGGAAGAAAAGGACCTGTCTTAATTGATATTCCTAAAGATGTTACCGCAGCTATTTATGAATATGTTAAGTTACCACGTTATCGTATTCGTAAATTACCAAAAGTAGATGAAGTAGAATTTAAGAAAGTATTAGATGCGATTAAAGAAAGTAAACGACCATTGATTTATGCTGGTGGAGGAGTTTTATCATCTAATGCTACTAGAGAATTAATGTTATTATCACAACATTTACAAATTCCAATTTGTCATTCAATGATGGGATTAACTAGTGTTCCTAATGATTATGAATTATATTTAGGAATGGTTGGAATGCATGGTACACCAGTTGCTAACTATGCTACAACTAAAACGGATTTAGTTATTGCTATTGGGGCTAGGTTCTCTGATCGAGTAGCTGGAGATCGTGTTGGTTTTGCGAAAGATGCGAAAGTAATTCAATTCGATATTGATGCTAGTGAAATTGCGAAAAATGTACGTTGTGATTTACCTATTGTTGGTGATGCTAAATATATTTTAAAACAGTTAATGGATAATATGCCTGAAACTAAACGTGATGAATGGGTTAATGATTTAAAAGCTTATAAAGCTAATAAACCATTACCAGCTCCAAAAGAAGATGGAGAATTTGTTGATCCACGTAGTATTATTTTAAATCTAGCTAATTTAGTTGATGATGATACGATTATTGTAACGGATGTTGGTCAACATCAAATGATTAGCGCACAATATTATCCATTTAAAAAGCCTAGAACGTTTGCTAGTTCTGGAGGACTTGGAACGATGGGATTTGGACTTGGAGCAGCGATAGGAGCTAAAGTTGCAAATCCAGATAAGAAAGTAGTATTAATTAGTGGAGATGGAAGTTTCCATATGAACTTACAAGAATTAGCTTGTGCTGTAAGTGAAGATTTAGACTTAACAATCTTAATTTTCAATAATACCGTACTAGGAATGGTAAGACAATGGCAAACTTTATTCTATAACCATCGTTATTCAAATACAAATATCGCAAGAAAAACAGATTTTGTGAAATTAGTTGAAGCTTTCGGTGGTAAAGGTTTACGTTTAAGTGAACCAAAAGAAGTTGAAACAACTTTAAAACAAGCTTTAGATACTGAAGGGGTTGTTTTAGTTGATTGTTTAATTGATAAAGATGATAGTGTATATCCAATTATCCCAGCTGGTAAAGGGGTTGAATCAATCATCTTATATCCTGAAGATAAATAGGAGGTAGTATATGGAGCGAAGTGTATTACTATTAACGGTTTCCAATGAGTTTGGGGTCTTAACTAGAGTTACTAACTTATTTGGTCAACGTGGATTCAACATTGATACCTTAGCTGTAGGTGAAAGTGAAAATCCTAAATATTCAAGAATTACCATTACTACTAGTGGTGATGAAGCCATTATTAATCAAATTAAATTACAATTAGCTAAACTAGAAGATGTTAAAAGTGTAGTGGTTATTCCTGAGGAACAATTATTCATTCGTGAAGTTGTTTTAATTAAAGTTAGACCGAAAAAGGAACAAGAGAAAGCTTTCCTTAAATCGGTTGATGAAATTGGTGGTAAGAGCCAATTGATTGCGCCGGGATGTTATGTTGTTGAATTAACTAGTACCCCAGCTAGCACGACTTATTTTGTACAAATGTTAGAAGAATTTAATGTACAAGAAATTACAAGAACAGGTGGAGTTGCCTTACAACTTGTGGATTAGTATAATAACATAATTTTTATGTTACTATAATAAATTTGAAATACCAAAGGAGGACAAGGAAATGGTAAAAGTTTATTATGATTCAGATTGTAACTTAGATTTATTACAAGGAAAAACAGTTGCAATTATTGGGTATGGAAGTCAAGGACATGCTCATGCCTTAAACCTTAAAGATAGTGGAGTTAATGTTGTAGTTGGATTACGTCCAGATTCAGCATCTCGTGTTAAAGCTCAAGAAGCTGGATTAACTGTAATGGATACAGCTGAAGCTGCTAAAGCTGGTGATATCGTAATGATTTTAGCACCAGATCAAAACCAACCAGATATCTACAAAAAAGATATTGAACCAAACTTAGAAGATGGAAACATGTTAATGTTTGCTCACGGTTTCTCTATTCACTATAATCAAATCGTAGCACCTAAAGGAGTAGATGTAGCAATGTGTGCTCCTAAAGGTCCTGGACATACTGTACGTTCTCAATACCAAGAAGGTAAAGGAGTACCTTCATTAATTGCTATTCACCAAGATGCTACTGGTAAAGCTAAAGATTATGCATTAGCATATGCTTGTGGAATTGGAGCTGGACGTGCTGGTATTATTGAAACAACATTTAAAGAAGAAACTGAAACTGACTTATTCGGTGAACAAGCTGTATTATGTGGTGGGGTTTGTGCTTTAATGCAAGCTGGATTTGAAACATTAGTTGAAGCTGGATATGCTCCAGAAATGGCATACTTCGAATGTATCCACGAAATGAAATTAATCGTTGACTTAATTAACTCAGGTGGATTTGAAATGATGCGTTACTCAATTTCTGATACAGCTGAATATGGAGATTATGTAACTGGTAAACGTATTGTAACTGAAGATACTAAGAAAGCAATGAAAGAAGTATTAACTGAAATCCAAGATGGAACATTTGCTGGTAACTGGATTACTGAAAACAAATCAGCTGGACGTGCTCACTTCTTAGCAATGCGTCGTGTTCATGCTGCTCACCAATCAGAAGCTGTTGGTAAAGAATTACGTAAAATGATGTCTTGGTTAAAAAAATAATTAACCAAAGGTGATATTATGAGTCGTGTAAGTGATAGAGTATTAAAGGGTGATGCATGTGCTCCACAACGTTCACTATTTTATGCATTAGGATTAACCAAGGAAGAATTAGAACGTCCTTTAATTGGGGTTGTTAGTGCACATAGTGAAATTGTCCCAGGACACTTACATCTAGATAAAATTACAGAAGCAGTTAAAGCTGGTATTCGAATGGCTGGTGGGACCCCAATTATGGTCCCAGCCATTGGAGTATGTGATGGAATTGCAATGGGACATATTGGAATGAAATATTCCTTAGCTAGTCGTGAATTAATTGCGGATAGTGTTGAAACAATGGCTAATGCTCATGGTTTTGATGGATTAGTATTAGTTCCTAACTGTGATAAAATTGTTCCTGGAATGCTAATGGGAGCTCTTCGCGTTAATATTCCAACTGTTGTAATGTCAGGAGGAGCAATGCTTCCTGGTTATGATAAAGGTAATGATATGTCTTTATCAACAATGTTTGAAGCCGTTGGAGCTAAAAAAGCTGGTTTAATTGATGAAGCTGAATTAACCCATATTGAACAAAATGCATGTCCTGGATGTGGTTCTTGTTCAGGAATGTTTACCGCTAACTCAATGAACTGTTTATGTGAAGTATTAGGAATTGCCTTACCAGGTAATGGTACTATTCCTGCAGTTTATTCAGGAAGAATGCAATTAGCTAAAAAAGCGGGAATGGCTATTATGGATATGGTTGAAAAAGATATTAAACCTAAAGATATTATCAATGAAAAATCACTTCGTAATGGTTTAGCTTGTGATATGGCTTTAGGATGTTCTTCTAATACTGTTTTACATTTATTAGCTATTGCGAAAGAAGCAGGAGTTAAACTTAACTTAGACTTAATTAACGAAGTAAGTCAATCAACTCCTAACTTATGTAAATTATCACCAGCTGGAAGTGATCATATTATTGATTTATATCATGCTGGTGGAGTTCAAGCAGTTATGAAAGAATTACAAAAAGCTAATTTAATTGATGATAGCTTAATGACTGTAACTGGTAAAACAATTAAAGAAAATATTGAAAATGTTCGTAATATGAACGAAGCAATTATTAAACCAATCGATAAACCTAACTCAACAACAGGTGGTATTGCGGTCTTATTTGGTAATATTGCCCCTAATGGTTGTGTTGTTAAACGTAGTGCGGTTGATCCTAGTATGTTAGAACATCAAGGACCAGCTCGTGTCTTTGATAGTGAAGAAGATGCAATTGCGGCTATTTATGATGGTAAAATCGTTAAAGGGGATGTTGTGGTTATTCGTTATGAAGGACCTAAAGGTGGACCTGGAATGCGTGAAATGTTAAATCCTACTAGTGCTTTAGCTGGTATGAAACTAGATAAAGATGTAGCTTTAATTACCGATGGTCGCTTCTCAGGAGCTACTAGAGGAGCAGCAATTGGACATGTTTCACCAGAAGCAGCTGCCCATGGACCTATCGCAATTATTGAAGAAGGTGATATGATTGCAATCAATATCAATGAAGGAAGTATCAACTTATTAGTTAGTGATGAAGTAATTAAACAAAGAATGGATGCATGGGTAAAACCAGAACCTAAAATTAAAACTGGTTGGTTATCTCGTTATGCTCGTTTAGTTTCTTCAGCTGATGAAGGTGCTATTCTTAAATAATTAATTAACTCTTGCTTAGGCAAGAGTTTTTTTTAGGATAAAAAAAACGTATGTTAGTTAAATCAACATACGTTAAAACATTCCTTTACGTTTAAAGATAATTACAGCAATTAAACATAATAATAATGATAATACTAATGGGAACCAAGCTTCAGGAATTAATAAACCTGTAACATTCATTCCATAGAATCCATATACCATATTAGGAATAGCCATTACAATCGTAATTACCGTTAAAACCTTCATAACAATATTTAAGTTATTCGAAATAATAGAAGCAAAGGTATCCATTGTTCCTGATAAAATGTTTGAATAGATGTTACACATCTCAATCGCTTGATGAATTTCAATCATCACATCTTCTAAGATTTCTTCATCTTCTTCATATAATTTAATTAAGCGTCCACGCATAATCTTATTTAAAGTTACTTCATCAGCTTTTAATGAAGTAGAGAAGTATACTAAAGATTTTTCCAAACTTAACATTTGAATTAATTCTTTATTAGCCATTGATTGATACATGTTACGTTCCGTACGTGAACTTACACGGTCAATTTGACGTAAATAAATTAAGAATCGTTGCGAAATTCTTAATAATAATTGTAATAAGAATCTAGTCTTTAATTCGGTATTTACTCCTTTAATACGACCTTTAGCCATATCATCAATATTTAAATTTTCATGTAATGAAATGGTTACTAAATAACCTTTTAGAAAAATAACCCCTAATGGACAAGTTGTATAAATTAAAGTTGTTTCATCAAGGCTTTCTTCTTCATCAGCATTTGGATAATCGACAATAACTAAAGTTTGGTTTTCATCATCATCAACATCAATATGCGAATTTTCTTCTTCATCTAGTGATGCTCTAACAAATTCCGGTAGAACACCAACTTCTTGAATTAAATAATCAATTTCATCTTGATCAGGGGCTACAACATTAATCCAACATCCTTTTTCAAGCGTATCAATTTTTTTAGTTACCCCATCGAAAGTTTTTAAAATTTCAATCATATTTCCTCCTTATAATAGGAGTCTAATATGCAATTATAACTCCTATTGTTTTGTTTTTTTCATTATACGTATCCTCGCACGGTTCTGGAGCCATAATTACACCTACTTTCTTTCTAGATTTTATTATAACATATTTTGTGAATCTTAAAAGAAAAAATGTTAGTTTTTTATTAAATGGTGTATAATATAAGTGGTGATAAATAGTGAAAGCGATTATATGTTTAGATAATCATAATGGTATTAGTTTTTTTAAGAAAAGATTATCGTCTGATAGTTTACAAAGAGTGGATATGATGAATTTAATTAATAATGAAATAGTAGCCATGAGTGCTTATAGTGCTAAATTATTTACTGATTATGATAATGTTATAATAAAAGAACCACATAAGGATTTAATAT
>CAZQJH010000051.1:0-10116 GCA_964593515.1 uncultured Erysipelotrichaceae bacterium | reverse complement strand
GCTAATTGAGCAATTAATTTCACTACTTTATCACTAGCAGTAATATTCTCACTAGCTAAAACCGTATTAATACGGCGAATAATTTCACTCTGAGGTACCTTATTAAAGTCAAAACGTTGACATCTAGAAATAATTGTCGGTAAGATTTTATAAGGTTCAGTAGTCGCGAGAATGAAAATCACATGAGCAGGTGGTTCTTCAATGGTCTTTAATAAAGCATTGAAAGCCCCAGTCGACATCATATGAACTTCATCGATAATATAAACTTTATATTTACCTTTTAAAGGCGCATATTTTACTTGGTCAATCAAATTACGTACTTCTTCAACCCCGTTATTACTTGCAGCGTCAATTTCAATAACATCAGGATGATTACCAGCCGCCATAGCTTTACAGTTATCACATTCCATACAAGGTTTATGATCACTAGTACAGTTGATTGTTTTCGCAAAAATCTTTGCAATTGAAGTCTTTCCGGTACCACGTGGACCACAAAATAAATATGCATGTGCAATTTTATTATCTTCAATCGCATTTTTTAAAGTTTGAACAATATGTTTTTGACCTGCAACTTCCGCAAATGAGTCAGGTCGATATTTACGATATAATGCTTTATATGCCATAGTTCACCAACTTTCTCATCTATAATTATACCAAAAATCACCTAACATTTGTATAGTTAAATGACATTATAATTGCATAAAACCAAAAAAAATTCTAGTTATTTAAACTAGAATTTTGCTTTTTATTTTTACGTTTGTTTTTAAAAAATGATGTTAATAAAGTACCACATTCATCGGCTAAAATTCCTCCTTGAGTTTGGGGATAATGATTTAAACCTTTAATTTTATACATTGCGAAATTAGATTCAATGCATCCACCTTTAAAATCATTTGCACCATAAACCACTCTAGGAATACGTGATTGAAGAATAGCTCCTGCACACATTGGACATGGTTCTAATGTCACATATAGCGTACATTCTTCTAAACGCCAGCTACCAATTTTCTTACAAGCTTTTTGAATAGCGATAATTTCCGCATGGGCTATTGATTGTTGTTTGGATTCACGTAAATTGTGACCACGGGCAATAATTTTACCATCATGAACGATCACACACCCAATTGGTACTTCATCTTTAGCTAAAGCTTTATGTGCTTCTTTGATGGCATACTTCATCATTTTTTCATCCATAATTTTAACCTCAATAAAATAAAAACTACCGCACATAGCAGTGGCTTCTTAAGGCTGCTTCATTCCTGACCTGACCTGATTCGAGAGATACTATTGCGATAGCTATTTAATATTAGCACACATAACACTAAAAATCAATATTAAAACTAAGTTTTTTTAAGCCAATATTAGCAATCGAGATGAGTAAATATCTTGGTAATGGAAACTCAATGCAAATCAGAAACCTTAATTTCACATTTATAAACAAGAAAACAATCGAAGTATATCGAATATTTTTATCTTTTATAACCACTAAAAAATATCGTGATTTTTAAGTAAAAACAATTAGTTTCACGTGGAACATCGAAAAAAAAGTGATTTCCAACGAAATCACTTTTCAAATCTTAGTTTTTAGGAATGATAATATCTTTACTACCCATGTATGGTCTTAAGGCTTCAGGAATCTTAACTGAACCATCAGCTTGTAAGTTGTTTTCTAAGAAAGCAATTAACATACGTGGAGGTGCAACTACTGTGTTGTTTAAAGTATGAGCATAGTATTTGTTTCCATCTTTATCTTTAACACGAATACCTAAACGACGAGCTTGGGCATCAGTTAAGTTTGAACAACTTCCTACTTCGAAATATTTGTTTTGACGAGGAGAGAAAGCTTCAACATCTACTGACTTACATTTTAAATCAGCTAAGTCTCCAGAACAACATTCTAAAGTACGAACTGGAATATCTAAGCTACGGAATAAATCAACAGTGTTTGTATATAACTTCACGAACCAATCAGCACTTTCTTCTGGTTTACAAACAACGATCATTTCTTGTTTTTCAAATTGGTGAATACGGTATACTCCACGTTCTTCAATACCATGTGCTCCTTTTTCTTTACGGAAACATGGAGAGTAAGAAGTATAAGTATATGGTAACTTATCATCATCTAAAATTGTATCAATAAATTTACCAATCATTGAGTGTTCAGAAGTACCAATTAAGTATAAATCTTCCCCTTCAATTTTATACATCATTCCTTCCATTTCTTCAAAAGACATAACTCCAGTTACAACATTTGAACGAATCATGTAAGGTGGAACAACATAAGTAAAGCCACGATCAATCATAAAATCACGTGCATAAGCAATAATACCTGAATGTAAACGGGCAATATCTCCCATTAAGTAATAGAATCCATTTCCAGCAACTTTACGAGCAGCATCTAAATCAATTCCATCAAAACGAGCCATAATATCAGTGTGGTAAGGAATTTCAAAATCAGGAATAATTGGTTCTCCATATTTTTGTAATTCCACATTTTCACTATCATCTTTACCAATTGGTACTGATGGATCAATGATATTAGGGATTTTCATCATAATTTCTTTAATTTCAGCACTAACTTTAGCTTCATTTTCTTCTAATTGTTTCATTTCATCAGCCATCGCTGTTACTTGAGCTTTAACTTCGTTTGCTTCATCTTTTTTACCTTGTCCCATTAAGGCTCCAATTTGTTTACTTAAAGCATTACGTTTCGCACGGATTTCATCTCCACGTTGTTTAAAGCTACGGTTTTGCACATCTAATTCAATAACACGATCAACTAAATCTAATTTGTGATCTTGAAATTTTTTGCGCATGTTTTCTTTAACTAATTCCGGATTTTCACGGACAAATTTCATATCTAACATTTTTCTTTCTCCTTTGCAATAAAAAAAGAGGTATTGTCACAAAGGGACGATACCTCGTGTTGCCACCCTTTTTCCATTTATCTATTAAGATAAATGCTCAATGTGATAACGGTACTACCGTAGATAGATACTTAAATTTCCCTATCTCACTCAAAGGTTGATTTCATAAAGAACTTAGATAACTTCCACCAACCGTTATCTCTCTATCATAAGTTATCTTTATTACTTATCCTTTTCATCGTTTTAATATTTATATCATTCTTTATCTTGATTGTCAATTACTGGTTGACTATCTTCACTATTTTCTGAAGATTCTTCCTCTTCATGAGCTAGAATAGCACTCTTAAGGACTTTTTCATCATCATTTAAGTTAATTAAACGTACCCCTTGGGTATTACGTGAATAGATACCAATTGATTCAATTGGAATACGAATAATAATACCAGAATCAGACATAATCATAACATCTTCATCGCCACTAACAGCACGAACTGATACTAAATCACCAGTTTTAGCAGTTAAATTCATTGATTTAACCCCTTTAGTACCACGAGAAGTTAAACGATAATCATCGATTTCACTACGTTTTCCATATCCATTTTCACTAATAGATAATAGATATTTACCTTCATTAGAAGTTGCAATACCAATTGTTTTACTTCCATCTGGATTAATACCTTTAACTCCACTAGCACTACGTCCCATAACACGAATATCATTTTCGTTGAAACGAACTGCTTTACCATTAGCTGAAGCTATGATAATTTCTTCATCACCATTAGTTGTTTTAACCCCTAATAATTCATCATCTTCACGTAATGAAATAGCAATCTTACCACTTTGACGAATTGAATCAAATTCAGCAATATCTGTACGTTTTACTAAACCATTTTTCGTCGCAAAGACAATATATTTCGCATCACTATCTTTAGAAATGGCTAATAATGCTTGAACTTTTTCATCTTTATCTAAATCAATTAAATTCACAATTGGTAATCCTTTAGCAGTACGTGAACTTAATGGTACTTTATATCCTTTAATACGATATACTTTACCTTTATTAGAGAAGATTAATAAATGGTCATGAGTTGATAAAGTCATAATGAATTCAGGCATATCATCATCATTAACACTCATTCCTTTTACCCCTTTACCACCGCGGTTTTGCGCACGATAAGTATCACTAGGGATTCGTTTAATATATCCATTAGAACTCATTGTAACTACAATTTCTTCAACTGGAATTAAATCTTCATCATCTAAGTTCATGATATCATCAGAAATTTCCGTACGACGATCATCACCAAAACGGTCTTTTAATTCTAATAATTCTTCACGAATAATATTTAATACACGTTGTGGATTAGCTAAAATATCTTGTAAATCCGCAATCGTTACTAATAAAGCTTGATATTCATTTTCAATCTTATCACGTTCTAAACCAGTTAAACGTTTTAAACGCATTTCTAAAATTGCATTAGCTTGAATTTCTGATAAGTTAAAACGTTGAATTAACGTATCACTTGCTTCACGATCAGTTTTACTACTACGAATAATATCAATAATTTCATCGATATGATCTAAAGCAATTCGTAACCCTTCTAAGATATGAGCACGATCTAAAGCTTTATTTAAATCAAAACGAGTACGACGTTCAATTACTTCAACTTGGTGATCGGTATAATGAGTAATCATTTCTTTAATACCCATTTGTTTTGGTGCTCCATTAACTAAAGCTAACATATTAATTCCAAATGAAGTTTGTAATGATGTTAAGCGGAATAATTGATTCATTACAACATCAACTTGAACATCTTTTTTAAGTTCAATAACAATTCTAACTCCTTCACGGTTAGATTCATCATTTAAATAAGTAATTCCTTCCACTTGTTTATCGCGAACAACATCGGCAATTTTAGTAATTAAATTAGCCTTGTTTACTTGGTAAGGAATTTCGGTAACAACAATACGATGTTTACCATTATCCATATCCTCAACATGATATTTACTACGTAAGACAATTGAACCACGTCCAGTTTCATAAGCTTGACGAATTCCACTTCTTCCCATAATTAAACCACCAGTTGGGAAATCAGGACCTTTAAGATAATTTTCCATTAATTCAGGGACAGTAATATCACTTTGATCCATAACTGCAATAATGGCATCAATTGTTTCATTTAAATTATGTGGAGGAATATTAGTAGCCATCCCTACAGCAATCCCTACAGCTCCATTAACAATTAAGTTAGGGAAACGAGCTGGCATTACTTTCGGTTCACTTTCTTCTCCATCATAGTTAGGTTGAAAATCAACTGTATCTTTATTAATATCACGAATCATTTCCATCGCAATTTTGCTCATTTTGGCTTCGGTATAACGCATTGCTGCTGCTCCATCACCATCCATTGAACCAAAGTTTCCATGTCCTTCAACTAACATGTAACGATAACTAAAATCTTGGGCCATACGAACCATTGAGTCATATACAGCTGTATCACCATGAGGGTGATACTTACCGATAACTTCCCCAACAATACGAGCTGACTTTTTAAATGGCTTACTAGCCACAATTCCTAATTCATTCATCGCATGTAAAATACGACGATGAACTGGTTTTAAACCATCTCTAACATCCGGTAAGGCACGATCAACAATTACTGACATCGAATAATCCAAGAATGATTTACGCATCTCTTTGGAAATATCGACATCTTTTAATCTATCTTTAACTTGTTCCATCACTTACCTCCTTCTATACATCTAACTGTGCATAGACGGCATTTTCTTGAATGAATTCACGACGAGGAGCTACTTCTTCTCCCATTAACATCGTAAATACTTGATCTGCTTCCATCGCATCAGAAATTGTAACTCTTTTTAAAGTTCTAAATTCAGGGTCCATTGTTGTTTCCCATAATTGTTCAGGATTCATTTCTCCTAAACCTTTATAACGTTGAACACTTACATTATCACCCATTTCCGCAATTAATTGATCACGGGTTTGTTCATCATAAACATATTCCACACGTTTACCTTTTTGTACTTTAAATAACGGTGGCATCGCAATATATACATAACCTTCTTCAATAATCGGTCTTAAGAAACGATAGAAGAATGTCAACATCAAGGTACAAATATGTGCTCCATCGACATCGGCATCGGTCATAATAATAATCTTGTGATATCTTAATTTACTTGTATCGATTTCATTACCAAATCCACAACCAAAGGCTGTAATCATTGAACGAATTTCCGCATTTTCATAAATACGATGTTCTCTAGCTTTTTCAACGTTCAAAATCTTACCTCTAAGTGGCAAAATCGCTTGATATTTTGAATTACGACCTTGCTTAGCACTTCCTCCGGCTGAGTCCCCTTCGACAATATAAATTTCACATTCAGCCGCATCACGACTAGAACAATCTGCTAACTTACCAGGTAATGAAGTAATTTCTAACGCATTCTTTCTTCTAGTCATTTCACGAGCTTTAATCGCAGCTAAACGTGATTTATTAGCAATAATAACTTTATCGATAATCGTTTTAGCAACACTAGGATTTTCTAAGAAGAATTTTTCTAATTGTTTAGAAACAATACTAGAAACAATCTTTCTTACTTCACTATTACCTAATTTAGTTTTAGTTTGTCCTTCATATTGCGGATCTTGATGTTTAACAGAGATAACTGCCGTAATTCCTTCACGAACATCATCACCACTTAAACTTTCATCTTTTTTAATCATGTTATTATCTTTAGCATAGTTATTAATAATTCTAGTTAAAGCTAATCTAAATCCTTCAACATGAGTACCACCTTCAACGGTATTAATGTTATTACAGAAAGAATAAATATTTGGAACATATGCTTCAGTATATTGCATAGCTACTTCCGCAATAATTCCATCTTCAATTCCTTCAACATAAATAATTTCATCATGCAATGCTTTTTTATTTAAGTTTAAATATTCAACATATGAACGGATTCCTCCATCATATTTATATTCATGTTTCACAACTTCACTTTCACGTTCATCAATTAAAATAATTTTAATTCCTTTATTCAAGAAAGCAAGCTCTCTAATACGTTTATTTAAAGTTTCAAAGTCATATACCTGAGTCTCTTGAAAGATGCTAGCATCAGCTTTAAAACGCACGATAGACCCATGTTTATCACTATCACCAGTAACTTTTAACGGATGAACTGGTTTACCACCATTTTCAAAGCGCATAAAATACTTTTTACCACCTTGATGGATTTCAACTTCTAACCATTCACTTAATGCATTAACAACACTGGCACCAACCCCATGAAGTCCCCCTGATACTTTATAGGCTCCTCCACCGAATTTACCTCCCGCATGTAGAATGGTAAAAATAGTTTCAACCCCTGAAATACCACTCTTTTCAACAATTCCAACTGGCATTCCTCGACCATTGTCTTCTACTTTAATAATATTACCTTTTTCAATCGTAACAGTAATATCAGTAGCATAACCAGCTAAAGCTTCATCAATTGAGTTATCCACAATTTCCCAAACCAAATGATGTAAACCACGTTCACTAGTTGAACCAATATACATCCCCGGTCTTTTTCTAACCGCTTCTAACCCTTCTAAAACCTGAATATCTTCTGCGGTATAAGAATGATCTACTTTGTTCTCTAATTCTTCAATTTCTTGAATTTTATTTTCCTCGATCATTTTTTAACCTCCTCTTTATATTTCTTAACACATCCATTTTTTACATTCCATAAAGTAATTGGACGTAATCTAGCAATTTCTAATATTTCTTGATGATCAGTTGTCGTAATAAAGATTTGTACTTCACTTGGTAAAGATGATAATAACATCTTACGTCGATAAGCATCTAATTCACTAAATACATCATCAAGCAGTAATAAAGGATATTCATTAATAAAATCCTTTATTAAATATACCATTGCGATTTTAATCGCTAATAAAATACTTCTTTTTTGACCTTGTGAAGCATATTGTACTACTTCATAATCATCAATAATAAAAATAAAATCTTCTTTATGAATTCCTACATTCGTCGTTTTATATAAACGATCTTTACTTAAACTTTGTTCATATTTTAATCTAAGCTGTTCTTTTAAAGTATCTTCATCATCAACATAAGGAACACATGATTTATAATTAATTGATAATTTAGTATCATTAGCACTAATTGCTTCATAAAATGTTTTACTTTTATCTAATAAAGCTTTTAAGAAATGATATCGTTGTTTAATAATAATTACTTCTAAATCAATTAAACGATTAGTTAATACTTGAAGATAAGTTTCATCAATATTAACTTGTTTTAAAAGTACATTTCTTTCTTTTAAAAGCTGATTAGTTTCATGTAAAGTATAAGTATATTTTTTAGATATTTTACTTAATTCAATATCAATAAATCTTCGACGCATTTTTGGTGATGCCTGAAATAAATTCATATCATCAGGTGAAAATAAAATAGCATTTAAATTCCCAATAAAATCACTCATTTTCTTTACTTTATTTTGGTAAATAAATAAGTTTTTTCCTTTCGCATTAGCATGAACTCTTAAAGGAATTTTTTTATTAGACCAACTTACTTCACCTTGCATAAATAATTCATTAGCTTGTTTATTAATTAAATCTAAGATGTTATTACTACGATGTGATCTTAGCGTTGATAAGTAATAAATAGCTTCTAATAAGTTAGTTTTACCTTGAGCATTAGCTCCATAAAAAACTTGAATACCATCATTAAAAATTAATGTTTGATTATTGATATTGCGATAATTAAGTAATTGAATTTTATCTAATTTCATGACAAGGTAATTTCTTGTCCTTCAATTACAACGATATCTCCAGGATATAATTTTCTTCCCCGTCGATTTTCGTATTCATCATTAACTAAAATATCTAATTCGAGCACAGCAAACTTTGCTTCAGCTCCACTTTGAATAAAATCAGCTGCTTTTAATAGCTGTCCTAAAGTGATATATTCACTTGTTAGTTTAATGTTCATATTAATCACCTACTATCCTTTATATTATACCATAAAATCGGTGTTTTTTGTTGATTTTAAGGGCAAAAATTATGATAATTTATATCTTTTTTTTATAATAAAAAATCACCTGTAATAAGCTTAAAACAGGTGATTTTTCGATTAATTAATATCGATTAGTTTTTAATGGTAATAGTAATTGAAGAATTGAATCATCTTCATTAGAAACAATAACAAATGGTTTCATTTCTCCACATAATTTAAAAGTAATATTGCTACAATTCATCGCTTTTAAAGCATCAAAAACAAAGCTTCCATTAAAACTGATTACTAATGGTTCTCCTTTATATTGAGCACTAGTTAAAATTTGTTTAGATGAACCAACAATATTTGAATAGTTAGTAATTACACATTCTTCTTCACTTAATGATAAAGTAATAACTGCAATTCCTTCATTTTTAATAAATAAAGCACGATCAATTGCACTTGATAATTCACTATAGTTAATGTTTAATTCATAATCATAACTAGCTGGAATTAATCTTGATACATCAGGATAAGATCCATCAATTAAACGTGATTGGAATAAGGTATTTTTTAAATAGAATTGAATTTTTTGCCCATCAACTGCTACATTTACTTCTTCATCTTCACTTAATAATTTATTGATTTCAACTAATGATTTTTGCGGAATCGTAACATTAAAACTTGATGGTTGTGATAATGGAATAATTTTTTTAGCTAAACGATAAGAGTCAGTAGCTACTACTTGTAATTCTTCTCCATTACATGAGAAATTAACTCCGGTTAAAACTGGACGGTTTTCTTTATCACTTACGGCAAATGATGTTTGCGAAATAGCTTTCTTTAAGTCTGAAGGCTGCATATTAAATTCAAATTTAGGTTTGCTGAAATCAATCGTTGGATATTCACTAGCAACTGTACCATTAATTTTGATTTGACTTGATCCACAAGTAATAATTACTTGAACATCATCAATAGATTCAACATTAACGATATCTTGATCTAATTTACGAATAATTTCCACAATATATTTTGCTTCAATTATAATACTACCCATTTGTCTAATTTCTAATTGATTTTCTTCATTAGGTGTTAAAGTGGTTTGAATTGAAATATCAGCATTACTGGCAGTAAATACTAATCCATTCATTTCCACATCAATTTTTATTCCTGATAAAGCTGGTAGTGGTGAGAAGTTTGAAATAGCATGAGATACACTAGCTAAAGCA
>CAZQJH010000050.1:0-10149 GCA_964593515.1 uncultured Erysipelotrichaceae bacterium | reverse complement strand
TAATACTAATTGTGGAGTAGCTAGTGTTAGTGTTAAAGGTAAAGGAAATTACCAAGGGGAAAAAGTATATTATTATCAAATAAGACCAAAAGAAAGTAAAATTGAAAGCTTAAAAGCTGGTAATAATAAAATGAGTATTAGTGTAAATTCAATGAAAGGAGCTGCTATTCAAATTAGTTATCGTATAAAAGGTAATGATACTTGGAAACATATTTATACTAATGATAAAAAAATTGATATTAATAATTTAAGTAAAAATAAGACCTATGAAGTGAAAGTACGACATTATGTTCGTATGGGTAGTGAAACTTATTTTAATCAATATACTAAGATTCAAACAGTTAAAATAAAATAGCTTGCATTAATTCTGATTATCTTTTATAATATATATGAACATATGAACATATATTCATATATAAGGAGTGATTAGATGGAATTAATTGAAGTATGTGATGCTTATGAAGTGCATCAACATGAGAAAAAAACGTTAATCAATGATGATGAAGCGCAAAGTATAGCATTATTATTTAAAATGTTAGCTGACCCATCACGAATGCGCATATTAGATGCTTTAAGTAAGTATCATGAATTATGTGTTTGTGATTTAATGGAAGAACTTAAAGTAAGTCAATCGGCATTATCGCACAATTTAACAAAATTAAAACAAGTGCATATAATTAAAAGTGAACGTCGAGGAAAGAATGTGTTTTATAGCTTTGATGATCAACATATTATTGATATTTATGAGTCAGCTTTAGCACATATAGGTGAAAATCATGGTTAAAAAGTGTAATAGTGGCAAAGATTTAGAACATTATCATATTCATATGCATGATTGTGAATGTGATAAAGTAGTACACAATCAAAAAGATGAATTAGAACATAAAATCTTTATTCAAGGTTTAGATTGTGCTAATTGTGCGATGAAAGTAGAACATGCAGTAAATGCTTTAAGTTGTGTTAAAGAAGCTAATATGAATTTTACTAAAGGTATTTTATATGTGAATTACCATCAAGAAAGTAATAAAAATTTTGAACTTGTGAAAAAGACTATTTTGAAGATTGAACCAGATGTTGAAGTGAGTGAAAATAAAGTTGAAGTTAAAGAAGAAAAATTGGTTTTATGGCCATTGATATTAGCTCTAGGCTTATTTGTTATTTCATTATTCATTAATAATGAAATAATTAAGATCATTTTCACTATTCTTGCTTATGGTTTATGTGGATTTAATGTATATCGTAAAGCTTTCTTAAATATTGGTAATAAAAACTTTATGGATGAGAATTTCTTAATGAGTTTAGCTAGTATTGGGGCTTTATTGATTCAAGAATATGCTGAAGGATTTATGGTTTTATTACTATATAGTATTGGCGAATATCTACAAAGTGTGGTATTAGGTAAATCACGTAAAGAAATAGCTTCGTTAATGGATTTAAAAGTTGATGAAGTTACGAAATTAGTTGATGGTAAAGAAGTTATTGTAGCTTTAGATGATATTAAAATAAATGATGTTATTTGTGTTAAACCTACACAACGTATACCAGTTGATGGAATTATTACTGAAGGAAATAGTAGTTTAGATACATCAATGTTAAGTGGAGAAAGTGCATTACGTGATGTTCATGAAGGTGATGAAGTATTAGCTGGTTGTATTAATCATCAAGGATTACTAATAATTAAAGTAAGTCGTCTATATGAAGATAGTAGTGCAGCAAAAATTTTAGAGCTATGTGAACATGCAAGTAATAAGAAAGCTCATGTAGAACAAAGTATTACTAAATTTGCGAGAATTTATACACCAATTGTTGTATGTGTTGCATGTTTATTAGCAATATTTGAACCAATGATTTTAAATATTAGTTTTAATGAAGCAATCTATAATGCCTTAGTTTTATTAGTATTATCATGTCCTTGTGCATTAGTTTTATCAATTCCATTAGGAATGTTTGCTGCTTTAGGACAAGCTAGTAAACAAGGAATTTTAATTAAAGGTGGAAATTATTTAGAAGCTTTAAATGAAGTTGATTGTATGGTTTTTGATAAAACAGGAACGATTACTAAAGGTAATTTTAAAGTAGTAGGTCATTATGATGAAGAATTATTAAAATATGCAGCTTATGGGGAGTGTCGAAGTGAACATCCAATTGCGAAAAGTATTTTAGAAGCTTATCAAGGTGATATTGATCCTAGTTTAATTAGTGATTATCAAGATTTAGCTGGTTATGGAATTAGTTTAAAAGTTGATAATCACAAGGTATTAGTGGGAAATAAGGCATTATTAAGTAAGAATAATATTTTAGTAGAAAATGAAAATAATGCTTATACTAAAGTATATGTTGCGAAAGATGATAAGTATTTAGGTTGTATCTTGATTGAAGATGAAGTTAAAAAGACTAGTGCTGAATCAATTGCTTATTTTAAACAACAAGGAATTAAACGAATTGTGATGTTATCCGGTGATCGTCAAGAAGTTGTAGCAAAAGTAGCTAAGCAAGTTGATATTGATGATTACTATGGAGAATTATTACCACAACAGAAATTAGATAAATTAGAAAAGATTATGCACGAAACAAATGGTAAAACTATTTTTGTAGGTGATGGAATGAATGATGCACCATCATTAGCTCGTAGTGATATTGGAATTACAATGGGTGGTGTTGGTAGTGATGCCGCTATTGAAGTAAGTGATATAATTTTAACTAAAGATGAATTGATTCAATTAGTAGATAGTTTTAAATTAGCTAAGAAAACAAAACGAATTTTATATGAAAATATTATCTTCTCCTTAGGAATTAAAACCTTAGTTATGGTTCTAGCAATCTTTTCAATTGCGAATATGTGGTTAGGAGTTTTTGCGGATGTGGGAGTTACGATGATTGCTTTATTAAATACTTTAAGAATAATAAAGAAGCAAAAGATGTAAAAAATGAAACAAAAGTGTTGGATTAATGTGTGAAATTGTAAAAGTTTATGAATTATCGTCTACAAAGACTAGACAAAATGATGGTTTTAGTATAATATATCCTATACATTCGGAAAACATCGAATATTTGATGGATTACGAATTTGTAATTGAAATGAAAGAGAAATGAAAGAAATGATAAAACACTTGAATATTTCTTTCATGTGTGATATCATGTTATTACGCGATATTATGTTTTAAGAAAAGGAGGTATTATAAGTGAAATCATTTGAAAATAATGCTTTGTTTTGGCAAAAGTTAGACACATTATATTTATCAAGTAAATTAGTTATTGATCGACCTAAGAATAGTTGTCATTATAAATATTCAAATTTAGTTTATCCAGTAGATTATGGATATTTAACTGATACAACCACATCATCAGACCAAGTACCAATAGATGTTTTTAAAGGTAGTATTAAAACTAATACTGTTCAAGCTTTAGCTATTTCAGCGGATATTTTAAAGAAAGATTGTGAAGTTAAGCTATTAGTAGGAGTTAGTGAAGAAGAGGAAGAAGAAATAATGTCTTTCTTAAACCAAACTGAATTCCAAAAAGCAGTATTAATTCGTCGTGGAAATGATATGCCACATTGGGCTAGTAAAAATCAATAATTATGGTTAGAAAGTGGATTAGAGCTTATTGCGCTGATTCACTTTTTTTATTTTTTATTTTTATATAGAAAACGTTTACAAGCTTGTGAAATTTATAGTATAATTGATATGATGGATGAACGTCGTAGTAACGCGTCCATAGGCTCAATATCTCAAGGGAGGAAAATTATAATGAGAAATGCTGGAAAAAGAATATCTTCTTTAATTCTAGCCATCGCAATGATCGTAAGTAGCTTTACTTTGATGCCTGCTAGTGTAAAAGCAGAATCAAAAGATATGGCTCACTTAGTTGCGGGTGCCGGAAATGGTAATGGACACTTTGGTGGTGCTAAAGCTGAAGCGTTTATTTTATCTGATAAAGCAGATATTACTAACGATGATTTAGGAGCTACATTCCGTATTAATAGTGCGGCTGCTTCTACAAGATTACGTTTTGTAACAAAATATGTAGACGATAATAACTGGAGTTATATCGGATATGATACTGGTTCAGGATGGATTTTCGAATATAAATTAGACGGAAGTACATCATATGGAACAGTTGCAGGATTAGCAACTCCTGCTAAAGATGAATTCTTTAATGTAGAAACAACTTATACTGATGAAGGATTAAAAGTAACAGTTGGTGATACTTATGCAACAGTTACTAATAATGATTTCTTAGCTTTAAAAGATAAAGCTGGTAAAGTTGGGGTTGGGGCTGGATACTTCTCAAATGCTAGTACTGGTGCTCAAGCTTCTGATATTTATTTCTCTGATTACAAAATCGGAAATACAACAACTAATGATTTCGCTAAATGGACATTATACAATGCTGATGCAGAAGGTCAAAAATGGACAGCTAGTGAAACAGTAACATGGGGTGAACCAGATAACGGTAATGAGCCTGCCCAAAATGGTCGCACATGGTTCAAAGTAACAGGTGGAACAAACAACGCTGGAGGACATGCTTATGGTAATGCATCTTCTAAAGCTCCTGTAACTTTATTAGATAAAGATCGTGTTATGGAAGAAGGAGGAACTATTTCTCTTAAATTTAAACCAAGTAACAACTGGGGAATCTTCTATAGCTACGTAGATGACAACAACTGGTTATATGTTGGTTATGACTCAAGTAGTAAATGGTACTTCCAATACAACTTAAATGGAAGTGGTTCTTATCCTCAAATTTCTGGATTACCTGATCCAGTTGCCGGAGAAGAAATGGAAATTTCTATTTCATTAAGTCATGAAACATTATCTGTAACTGTTAATGGAGAAACTAAACGTGTAACAAACCAATCTTTAATTAACTACGAAACAGCTACAGCTGGAAAAGGACGTTTCGGGGTTAAAACTAATGGTGCTACAACAGTTGAATTCGCTGATTTCAAATACAATGGAAAAGATTGTATGAGTGATAACTGGGGATTTGCTGCTGAAAGAGATGGACAAAAATTTGAATCTTACTATACTGCAACAACTAATGCTACTGGTACAGTTGTAGATGATCAAAATAATCCAGTTGTAGGTGCTACAGTTCGTTTAGGAAATGTTAGTGCTACAACTAATGCTGAAGGTAAATACTCAATTGAAAACTTAGAAATGGGTGAATATGCATTAGCTATTACTAAACCTGGTTATGTTGCTTACTCAGCTACAGTTAATGTTGTAGAAGATGCTACTGCTAACGTATTTAATGCAACATTAACACCTAAAGGTGAATTAGATTTAACTAAATATGACACTATTGCATCTAAAGCAATGAAAGTATATGTAGGAAAAACATTCCCATTAATTGCTCGTTATGAAATGGCTGATGGTACATTTATGCGTGCAACTGAAGAAGACTTAAACAAAGTGGCTATTAATGGTATTCACTATGATGCAACTTCAGTTGTGAAAGCTAGTGATGCTACATCAAAAACATATACAGTTACAGTTAAAAACAGTGCTAATAATGTTGATATGACATTCGATATCAAAATTAGTGTTGATGACAACGATGTAACTTGGGAAGTATTAAGCATTACTAAAGGTGAAGGAAGTGTTAAATTAGCACGTTTCAACATCCCTGGATTATCATTTGCAACTGCAGATGCTAGAGATAATGGAGCTAACTTTGCTGGAGCTAGAGCTTCATCAACAACAACTTCTAAAGCTGATACTTACATTACATTCGATAAAGATGGAGGATTTGTTCCATCTGATAAATTAGGATACTTATATGCATTTGTAGGAACTGACGAATTAAATGCAGGAGTATTCTCTAACTCTGAAGCTGAAGGAGATTTACGTTTAATCCGTAACAATACAGCTGATGCTATTCAATTACAAAGTGCTGATTGGTACTATGAAATGGGAGATACAAACGGAAACAAAAATGCTGCTAACTATGCTGCTTATCCAGTAAGTGAATTACCATATGCTAAAATTAGTGTAGCTGGTGATATGAACGATGACAACATTGTTAACTGGAACGATGGAGCTGTTGCATTCCGTGATGTAATGCACTATGCATATGGATATGAAATGATTAAAGATACAGTTAACTACCGTATCTCTATGAACTTCCAATCTGCTGCTTCTAACCCTTACTTAGTAACAGCTGATAACATTAAAAAAGTTTACTTAGCTACTGATGGATTACCTCAAGCGGTAATGTTAAAAGGTTATGGAAATGAAGGACATGACTCTGCTAACTCTGAATATGCTGATATTGCTGAAAGACTTGGAGGAGTTGAAGATTTCCAAAAATTAATTCAAATTGCTCATGATTACAACACAGAAATTGGTATTCACGTAAATGCTCAAGAAGCATATCCTGAAGCTAAATCATTCTGTGAAGAAATGGTATTTGAAAACCAACATGGTTGGGGATGGTTAGACCAATCATATGCAATTGACAAATTATGGGATTTATCATCTCAAGCACGTTTCAAACGTTTTGTTCAATTATATGACCGTATCAACAATACTACTCACTACTCTCGTCAATGGCCAGATGCAGTAGAAAATTCTAAAGGTGAAGTAACAACTTCTAGAGAAGACTTATTAAAAGAAGCTGAATCATTAGAAAACAACATGGACTTCATCTACTTAGATGTTTGGTACCAAGATGCTTGGGAAACAAGAAGAATCGCTGAAGAAATCAACACTTTAGGATGGAGATTCTCAACAGAATTCGCTACACAAGGTGAATACGATTCAACTTGGCAACACTGGGCTACTGAAGGATCTTATGGAGGAGCTGGTTCTAAAGGATTTAACTCTGACATTATTCGTTTCTTAAGAAATGACCAAAGAGATTCACAAGTATTAAACTACCCTTCATATGGAGGAACTGCTGATAACCCATTATTAGGTGGTTATACATTAGAAGGATTCGAAGGTTGGGGATCTGACATTAGTTTCGATGAATACTTACAAGTTACTTGGTTAACTAACTTCCCAACTCGTTTCTTACAACACTACTATGTAACTAAATGGGAAAACTATGCTGAAGGTGAATCTCCAGTAGGAAATAGCGAAAAACAAATTACTTTAGTTAACGACGAAGGAGACAAAGTAGTAGTTACTAGAAAAGAAGAACAACGTAAAGATGAATACATCGAACGTATCATTACATTAAATGGTAAAGTAGTTCTTGATGAAGTTAAATACTTATTACCATGGACTGATACTGATGGAAATGAAAAATTATACCACTACAACTATGATGGTGGAGTTACAACTTGGGAATTACAAGAAGACTGGGCTAAATTAGGTAGTGTTATTGTTTACAAATTAACTGATAACGGACGTGTTGATGAAACTGAAGTTAAAGTAGTTAATGGAACTTTAACATTAGATGCTGAAGCTAAAACTGCTTATGTAGTAACTAAAGGTAAATCTAAAGTTGAATTAAAGAACAACTATGGTGAAATGGATTACGTTGTAGACCCAGGATTCAATGGATACAATGGATACAACGGTGGATCTAACTTAACTGCTCCAACATGGAGTGGAGATATTGACAACGATGCTGTAAAAGTAGTACGTTCAAGTCAATACAACGTTGGAGACAACATGTTAACAATTACATCACCTACTAAAGATGTATTTGTTTCAACAACTATTTCTGGATTAACTAAAGGTCAAACTTATGTAGCAGAAGTATATGTTCAAAATAACTGTGATTCTAAAGCATTCATTATGGTTGACAACGGTAAAGAAGTTGTTAGTGAATATGCACAACAAACATATGCTGTAAACTATGTAAGAGCTGATAACAAAAAATTCCGTCCAATGCAACGTATGCAAGTTTACTTCACAGCTGAAAGTGAAACTGCTAAATTAACATTAGAACGCGAAAGTGGAGATGGAGTAACTTACTTTGATGATATTCGTATTGTTCCAATTACCTTAAACAACTACCGTGACGATCAAAGTTTCGTACAAGACTTCGAAAATGTTGTGAATGGAATTTACCCATTCGTAACTGGTGGATTACAAGGTGTTAACGACCAAAACATTCACTTATCACAATTACATGCACCATATACACAAGCTGGATGGAATGATGTAGTTATTGATGATGTATTAGATGGAGAATGGTCATTAAAATGGAATGCTAAAGCTGCAGGTGCTCCTCGTGGATTAGTTTACCAAACAATTCCACAAAACTTCCGTTTTGCGCCAGGAGTTGTATACAAAGTAGAATTTGATTACCAAACTGGAGCTCAAAATGGATTTGGAGTTGTTGTTGGAAACACTAATACTTACAACTTACCAAGTGAATACTTACCAGTTTCATATGGAGCTGATAAAGATGGACACTATGAATTCGAAGTAATTGGTGCTGGAAACGGACAAACTTGGTTCGGTATTTACTCTAATGGAGTTAATAATGGATTTGCTGGAAACTTAATCTTAGACAACTTAAAAATTACTGTTGTAGAAGATGCTGTGGCAGCTGTTATTGCTAATGATTCATTATACTTAGGTGAAACAACACAAATTGTTGGATCTAACTTAGATTCTATTGACTGGAGTGTTAGTGGAGATACAGATAAATTAGTATTCAACGAAAAAGACTTAACAGTAACTTGTTTAGGTGTAGGTACAATTACTATTACTTATACAATCGGTGATGAAATTAAAACATTTACTGTAAATGGATTTGACTCTATTAGCTCTAATGTTGAAGTAGATGGAATGTCAGCAACTGCTAATACTGAAGAAAATTCTAATTTAGAAGATGGACGTGCTAAAAATGCTGTAGATGGAAACACTGGAACATACTGGCACTCTAACTGGTCTACTACTGGATTTAATGTTACTGAATCAAACCCTGCTATCTTAACTGTTGATTTAGGTGCTACAACTAACATTGCTGGATTTAAATTAACTAACCGTAATGGTAACAATGGTATTGTATACAAATTAAACTACAAATTCTTAGATGAAAACCAAAATGAATTATATGTAGCTAATGATGTTGAACTTGAAGGATCTGCTTCAGCAAGTGTACATGAAATCATGGCTGATAAAGCATATGATGTTCGTTACTTAGTAATTGAAGTAACTAAAGGTTCAAACAACTTCGCATCAATTGCCGAAATTTCATTATTAAATAAAGTTGATGTTGTAACTACAGGTAAAGTTCAAGATATTACAGTAGATGTAGATATGGTTGCTCAAGTTAAAGTTGATGCTGGTGAAGGTAAAGTTGTTAAAGGATTAGAATATGCTATTGCTGATCAATCAATTGCAAGAGTTGATGAAAGAGGTAATGTATTTGGAGTAAAACCTGGTACAACAACTATTACCGTAACTAATGCTGCTGGATTCAAAGCTAGTGCTAAAGTTACAGTAACTGGTACAGCTAAACCAGATACTAAACCTGAATACAAAGGTTATGATGATGTTGATAGTGAAGCTTGGTATGCTGATATGGTAAAAGAAGCTACAATCAAAGGATTAATGAGTGCTGATGCTGGTGGAACTAAGTTCAACCCTGAAGGAAAAATTACTCGTGGAATGGTAGCTACAGTCTTATATCGTATGGAAGGACAACCAAAAGTAACATTCACTGATAAATTTGCCGATGTAAAAGGTGGATTATGGTATAGTGAATCTATTATTTGGGCAAGTGAAGCTAAAGTAGTTAGCGGATATGCTAATGGTAAATTTGGACCAGATGATGCAATTACACGTGAAGATTTCGCAATTATGTTAAGAAACTATGCTAATGCTTGTGGATTAAAAACTAATTCTAAACAATCATTAACAGAATTCAAAGACTACAAAGCAGTAAGTGCATATGCAAAAGATGCTGTTGCATGGTGTGTGGAAAATGGATTAATGAGTGGTTCTAAAAAAGGTGAAGAAACATACTTAAACCCAACTTCTAACACAACAAGAGCTGAAGCTGCTAAGATGTTTGTTCAATTATCTAACTTAATCAAAAAATAAAACTAAATTAGAGATGGACGTAAGCGTTCATCTCTTTTTTAAATTAATTATTAAAACGTTTTTTTTAAAAAAATGCAAAAATCTTGTGAAATATTTTTTGCTATTTTAAATAAAATTAAAAAAAATTATAAAAACG
>CAZQJH010000049.1:0-10885 GCA_964593515.1 uncultured Erysipelotrichaceae bacterium | reverse complement strand
GATGAAGTTATTAAGCATTTAGAATATGCTTTAGCACAAGAAGATATTGCAATTATTATGCTTACTTTACCATTAGCCCATATGCTTGGTGATAAGTTAAATACTTATAAAAATCAATGTGGTAAAGGAGTTATTGTGGAAATACCAACAAGAAGAGTACAAAGTGATATTTCAAAACAACTTGATGCTTATGTTGGTAGTGCCATTGGTATGAAACTGTGAGGGAACTATGGATAAAAATCAAAAGTTAAAACAATACTTTATTGATGAAATTAATCGTGTTTCTAGTAATGAATTATTAGTTCTTGAACAAGAATTAGCAACATTAAAAAATGAACAAGAAACACAAGTTAAAAAAGAAGTACAAAATGTTATCCAAAAGCATGAAGAAATTGAACAACGTAACTTATTTGTTGAACAAAAGAAAGCTATGGCTTTAGTACAAGAAAACCAAAAACATGTATATATGGAAAAACGTGATGCTTTAGTTGATCAATTATTTGATGAATTAAAAGCTAAATTATTAGCTTTTGCTAATAGTGATAAATATAAAGATTATCTTAATAAGAAATTAGCTAAATTTAATGATTTAGCTAAAGTTAAGGTAGTGGTTAGAAGTCAAGATCAAGCTTTCTTTAGTGATGCTAAATGGAATGTAGAAACAAGTGATGAAATTGTACTTGGTGGATTTAAAGTATTAGATGAAAATAAAGGAAGAATGTTTGATGAAACTTTAGATGAAGCTTTTAATGAAGCAAAAAGTTGGTTTATTAATTCATCAAAATTCTCAGTGAAATAAAGTGAGGCGTGAGATAAGTGAGTAATACAATTTATTCAATTAATGGGCCGGTAGTCAAAGTTAGAAATAGTAAAGATTTTCACGTATTAGAAAAAGTATATGTTGGTAAAAAACGTTTAATGGGAGAAGTTATTTCCATGTCTAAAAAAGAAACAGTTATCCAAGTATACGAATCTACAAGTGGATTAATGGTTGGTGAAGAAGTATATCCAACTAATAGTCCAATTAGTGTAACTCTTGCACCGGGATTAATCGGGAATATTTTTGATGGTATTCAACGCCCATTAAAGAAATTAGAAGAAGAAAGTGGTGCTTTTATTGCCACTGGAAGTAATGTTCCTAGTTTAGATGAAACTAAAACTTGGGATGTGAAAATGTTAGTAAATGTTGGTGATGTAGTTAGTGAAGGACAAATCATTGCTACAACAATGGAAAGTAAAGTTATTGAACACCGTGTGATGGTACCGGTAGGAATTAATGGTAAAGTTATTGAAGCTAAAACAAATGGTAGCTACAATATTCGTGAAACATTATGTGTAATAGAAGATGCTAGTGGAACTAAACATGAAGTATGTATGGTTCAAACTTGGCCAATTAAAACTGCACGTAAGATGAAAAAACGTTTACCGATTAGTGAACCATTAGTATCAGGACAACGTATCTTTGATACGTTATTCCCAATTGCTAAAGGTGGTTGTGCCGCTTTACCAGGAGGATTTGGTACTGGTAAAACAATGACTCAACATCAATTAGCTAAATATTGTGATGCTGATATTATTGTTTATATTGGTTGTGGAGAACGTGGAAATGAGATGACACAAGTATTAGAAGAATTCTCAGAATTAATTGACCCACGTACTAATGCGCCATTATTAGATCGTACTATCTTAATTGCTAATACATCTAATATGCCTGTAGCAGCTCGTGAAGCTAGTATTTATACAGGATTAACTTTAGCTGAATACTATCGTGATATGGGATATCATGTAGCGATTATGGCCGATTCAACATCTCGTTGGGCGGAAGCATTACGTGAAATTTCAGGACGATTAGAAGAAATGCCAGCTGAAGAAGGTTTCCCAGCATATTTACCTTCAAGAATTTCACAATTCTATGAACGTGCAGGATATGTGGAAACATTAAATGATCACGAAGGAAGTGTTTCAATTATTGGGGCGGTATCGCCACAAGGAAATGACTTCTCTGAACCAGTAACACAAAATACTAAACGTTTCGTACGTTGTTTCTGGGCTTTAGATAAGTCATTAGCTTATGCAAGACACTACTTTGCAATTAACTGGAACGAAAGTTATTCTGATTATGTAAGTGATTTAACACCATGGTATCAAAAAGAAGTTGGAATTGACTTCCTTAACCACCGTAGTGCTATTATGCAAATTCTTAATGAAGAAAACCAATTAATGGAAATTGTTAAGTTAATTGGTAGTGATGTTTTACCAGAACATCAAAAATTAGTTATTGAAATTGCTAAATTAATTCGTGTTGGATTCTTACAACAAAATGCTTTCCATGAAGAAGACCGTTATGTACCTTTAACTAAACAATTTAAAATGATGGATGTTATCTTATACTTAAATGCTAAAGCACAAAAAGTAGTAGCTCAAAATATTCCATTACGTTTAATTAAAGAAACTGGGGTTTTTGATAAAGTAGTAAAAATGAAATATGATATTAAAAATGATAAATTAGAAGCATTTGATGAATACTATACATTCATCGATGAAAAGCTTAATGCTTTAGGATAGGAGGTTACAATGGCTCTACAATATATCGGATTAGATGAAATTAATGGACCATTAGTCTTCTTAGAAAATGTTGAAAATGCTTCTTATGAAGAAATGGTTGAAATTCGTTGTAATGATGGTAGTGTACGTAATGGACGTATTGTTCAAATTGATGGTGATCGTATTGCTATTCAGGTATTTGAAGGAACTAATGGATTATCATTACAAAATACAACAACAAAATTAACTGGTAAACCAATGGAATTATCATTATCTAAAGAAATGTTAGGAAGACGTTTTAATGGTTGTGGTAAACCAATTGATGGTTTAAATGATATTTATGCTGATTGTCATCGTGATATTAATGGATTAGCTTTAAATCCTATTTCACGTGTTTATCCACGTAACTATATTCATACCGGAATTAGTAGTATTGATGGTTTATCAACCTTAATTCGTGGACAAAAATTACCTATTTTCTCAGGTGATGGATTATCACATAATGAATTAGCTTTACAAATTGTTAAACAAGCTAAAGTTAAAGATGGTGAAGAATTCTGTATTGTCTTTGCGGCAATGGGAGTTAAAAACGATGTAGCTGATTACTTCCGTCGTGGATTTGAAGAAGCTGGAGTTATGGATCACGTAGTTATGTTTGTTAACTTAGCTAATGATCCAATTATTGAACGTACTTTAACGCCACGTTGTGCTTTAACAGCTGCGGAATATTTAGCTTATGACTTAGATATGAACGTATTAGTTATCTTAACGGATATGACTTCATACTGTGAAGCTTTACGTGAATTCTCAAGTAATAAAGGAGAAATTCCTGGACGTAAAGGATATCCTGGATACTTATATTCAGATTTAGCTTCTTTATATGAAAGAGCAGGAATTATGAAAGGTTCAAAAGGATCTTTAACGCAAATTCCAATTCTAACAATGCCTAACGATGATATTACACATCCAATCCCTGACTTAACTGGATATATCACCGAAGGACAAATTGTATTAGATCGTAGTTTACAACAAAATAACGTATATCCACCAATTTCGGTATTACCTTCATTATCACGTTTAATGAAAGATGGAATTGGGGAAGGTTATACTAGAGGTGACCATGCTGATTTACAAAACCAATTATTCGCATCTTATGCAAAAGTAGCTGATGTAAGAAGTTTAGCTAGTGTAATTGGGGAAGATGAATTATCAGCGAGTGACCAACAATATATGAGTTTTGGAAAATATTTCGAAGAATATTTCGTTAAACAAGGAAATGATGATAACCGTACTATTGAAGAAACATTAGACTTAGGTTGGATGTTATTATCATTATTACCAAAATCAGAATTAGATCGTATTGACGAAAGTGTTGTTGATAAGTTCTATCATCCAAATAAAGCTAAACAATACTTTAACTTATAGGAGTTAACTATGGCAAAACAAGTAGTTCCTACTAAAGGAAATCTAATGGCTTTAAAAAAATCATTGAAACTAGCTTATAGTGGATATGAATTAATGGATAAGAAACGAAATATTTTAACTAGAGAAATGATGGCTTTATTAGATGATGTTAATAAAGTTAAAGATGAAATTTCTAATGCTTATGTAAATGCTTATCAAGCCATGCAAGATGCAAATATTTCAATGGGGATTTCAGTTGATGTAATGGAATCAGTACCAGTTGATAATGGTATTTCAATTAGTTATCGTAGTGTAATGGGAGTGGAATTAGTTAAAATTAACTATACGCCACAACCAATTAATATGTACTATGGTTTTGCACAAACAACAAGTAAAGTTGATTATGCATATCAATGCTTTGCTCGAGCTAAAGAAATGACCACTTTATTAGCTGAAGTTGAAAATAGTGTCTTTGCTTTAGCTAAAGCAATTAATAAATCACAAAAAAGAGCTAATGCTTTAAAAAATATTGTTATACCTAACTATGAGGCTAATATCAAATATATTTCTGAAGCATTAGATGAAAAAGAACGTGAAGAATTCTCACGTCAAAAGATTATTAAACATCAAAAAAACATGAAAGAACAAGCAATCTAATAAAAGAATCCGCAAGGATTCTTTTATTTTGCTCTTACTTAATCATGTAAACGTTATCATTCCTCTTGTTTATCTAAATTCAAGTGATATAATTAAATATATAAATAATAAGGGGGAAAATTATGAAAAAGTTATTTCAAGTTTTATTATCTTTAATATTGATTGTGAGTTCTTTTTCACTAAATGTTAAAGCAAATACCATTAAATATCAGGAATATCAAGTAAATAATAACAATGGTATAATGGAAGTTATTCCTGGTAAAAGTAAAGAAATCACTACATATGCTAATGTTAGTGATAGTGGTTTTGTAACTTCATTTGATGAAGCTAGTGAAGTATTAGCTTTAGGAATGAAAAATCGTGAAGCAAGTATTGTAGTTAAATATGCAGCAAATGAAGAAGTTACTAATATCTTTACAAAGTTATTAAATAGCGCATTTAAACATACTGGTGATCCAAAATTAGGTGATTCTTTAAAATTTCAATATGCTGGAGCTAGTGGGTACACAAGTTTATATGGAACTGGTGATAGTGATTATAAATATGGATATGAAGTTCACTTCTCTTTTTCATATTATTCAACGCTTGAACAAGAACAATTAGTTGATGCGAAAGTAGATGAATTAATTAATGAATTACAATTAGAACAAGGAAGTAAATATAGTCGTTTAAATCGTATTTATGATTATTTAACAACTAATGTAACATATAATTATGATTATGATATTAATGTTGATACATCACCATGGAGTACTTATGGAGCTTTAATCTTAAATCACTGTGTATGTCAAGGTTATTCTTTAGCGATGTATCGTTTATGTTTAGAAGCGGGAATTGATTGTCGTATTATTGCTGGTAGTGCTGGAGGAGCTCATGCTTGGAATATTGTTGGTTTAAATAATAAAGATGGTGAAGAAAAATATTATTACTGTGATTCAACTTGGGATGCCGGACTTTCTACTTATCGTTATTATTTAAAAGGTAATAATGATTTTATAGGACATGTAGCTTATAGTGAATATACTACTACTGAATTTGAGCAACAATATCCAACCGCTGATCAAAATTACTTTGACGATAATAGTATAACTAACGATGAATTTACATATATGAAAACTGGTGATGAAATTATTATTACTGATTATATCAAAGAAGAAAGTGATGTAGTTGTTCCAGCTACGCTTGATGGATATCCAGTAGTTGAAGTTTTAACTTTAAGTAATAAAACATTTAAAACCATTACTTATAGTGAAGGGATTGAAGAAATTGGCGATTTAGTGAATTGTTCAAACTTAGTTAGTGTAACATATCCTTCAACTATTAATTATCATGAAACTAGTAAATTTGCGCAACAATGTTCTACTTTAGAAAATTATGTTGTAAATGAAGGTGGAAAATTAAAAGCCGTTGATGGTGTATTATATACTAGTGATGAAAGTGAACTTGTTGCTTATCCGACTAATAAAGCGGGTAGTGATTATACTTTATTACCTAATACTAATCTTATTCATGAGTATGGATTTGCGAATAGTAAAAAATTAACTTCATTAACGCTTAATAAAGTAGATACTATCATTAATAATAAAGCCTTTTACTATTCTTCAATTCAGACAATTAATAATTTTGAAAAGGTTGTGGAATTAGGTGATGAAGCTTTGGCTACTTCAAAAATTGAAACACTTAATTTTGGAGCAAAAATCAAATTAGGTAATGCTTGTATTAAGCAAACTTATTATTTAAAAGAAATTAGCGTTGATAGTGAAAATGCAAATACTTTTGTTTATAATAAGTTTTTATATCAAAATAAAGATGATGGTGTTCATTTAATTGGTGGAGTAAATAGTTATAATCCTGATTTATATATTCACTATACATGTGAATATATTGATGATTATGCATTATATGGAATAAATGCTGATAATATTTATTTAAGTGAAAATATTAAATATGTTGGAGATTGTGCCTTTATGGGTGGTTACATGAAGAATGTTCATTTTGGAAAAAATATAACTCATTTCGGTGTTCAAGCTTTATCATATTGTTGGTATTTAAAAAATGTTACAATTATGGCAGATAACCCATATAGTGGTGCTTATTTATTCTATGGAACAAATGAGAATGCTACTATTTATACTGATTCTAGTAATGTTATCAAACAAGCTAAAGGTTATAATGTTTTATCTTTAAGTGAAACAGTATATGTTGATGAATTAAAATCATTAATAAATTATGCTCAAGAATTAGATGAAGCTAGATATAGTGCTAATCAATTAACTTTAATTCAAGCTGCTATTGATGAAGCTAATGAAGTATTAGTTGAACCAACTAATGAAAGAGTAGAAGAAGTTCATACTGAATTATATGATTTAGTATTTAATAGTTATGGTAATAAAGCTAAAGTTAATGAAATAATTAATGATTTAAGTAAATATCAAGCAATATTAAATGAAAAATATACTAAAACATCTTTAGCTAAATATGAAGAAGCTTTAAATAATATTGTGAATAGTAAAGATCGTGAACTTACAATTAGCGAAGAAAATGATTTAATTACAGCTTTAACGACTGCGAAAAATGATTTAGAAAATATTGAAATTATTTCAAAAAAACGTACTAGTCAAATTGGTTATGTTTATGCTGGTGTAAGTGATGGTTCATATCGTTACTTAGCTGATGAAGTTTTAAGTGTTAAATTACAATTAGCTACTAATAATCAAAGTGATGAAGCTAGTTTAAGAATTGTTTCATCAGTTGATAGTTTAGACTTTAAAGAAGTTGGTTTTGATCTTCGTGTTAAAGTTGATGGTGTTTATAGTGCTACTTTAAGTAAATCATCAACTACTGTATATCAATCAATTAAATCTAATATTGATGGTAATATTATTGTGAATAGTCCAACTGTTTTCTCTAATGTAAGTGAATATATGTTTAGTACAAGAATCGATAATATTCCAAGTACTAATTATGATTCACAAATCGAAATTAAACCATATTGGATTACTAATGATGGTAAAAAAGTTTATGGAGTTACTAGAGTAGTAACAATTAATGAATTGTTGAATAAGTAACAAAAAAGGGTTAACGCTAGCGTTAGCCCTTTATTTGTTATCTTTAATGAAATAAGTTTTATATAATGAATGCCAATAAAAAATAGTTAATAAGGAAGTTATCGTAAAGATAATACATAATAACATAAATGCTTTATGTTGGTTTAAAACCTTAAATATATATAATAAACAAGGAATAATTTGTAATAAACCCATTAACAAGAATGAATTAGCTAATTTGTTATTAAAAGCATATTGATCTTGTTTATTAATATGATAGTTATCATTAGTTGGTAAATGCCAAAACCACATTACTTTTTTACGAGCATGAGCATATATAGCCATTATTAAACATATAATTGGTAATAAGGTACCTAAATAAACGATCATAAAACGACACGACCATAAATACCACAAGGTAAGTAAGTTTTACTTTTAGTAATTGGTAAACAGATTTCTCCAGCTTCAATTTTACCATGTGGATATTTTTTAATAACGGAAGCATTTAAGATATTAGATAAAATAGTTGGGGAAATACCTGTAGTATAAGAATTTACTAAGAAGAATAAAGCATCTTTATCTAAGATTTCTAAACATGCTTCAATTAATCCCCATAGTTGTTCTTCAATCTTCCAAACTTCACCATTAGGTCCACGTCCATAACTTGGTGGGTCCATAATAATGGCATGGTAAGTACGACCACGACGTTTTTCACGTTGCACGAATTTTAAAACATCATCAACGATAAAACGAATCTTTTTATCTTGTAAGTTAGATAATTCCATGTTTTCTTTAGCCCATTGAACCATTCCTTTACTAGCATCAACATGAACTACTTCACTAGCTCCTGCTTTAGCACAAGCCATCGTAGCTCCACCAGTATAAGCAAATAGATTTAATACTCTAATTTCACGATTAGCATTTTTAATAGCATCCATCATGAAATCCCAGTTACTAGCTTGTTCAGGGAATAATCCAGTATGTTTAAAACCAGTTGGTGATACTTTAAAGCGTAAATCTTTATAAGTAATAGTCCAACTATCTTTTACTTTTTGTTTGAATTCCCAATGTCCTCCACCTTTTTTAGAACGGTGGTAGTGAGCATGTGGATTTTTCCATAATTTATCTTCATCATCAATTGGCCATAATGCTTGTGGGTCAGGACGACGTAAAATTACATCTTTCCAACGTTCTAGTTTTTCTCCATTACCACAGTCAATACATTCATAGTCAATCCATTGATCACTAATTTGCATAATATTCACCTTCTTTTCGTGCAATATTATAACATAGTTAGATTAATGATGATATTGTTTTTTATAAAATGTTAAGAATTTAGCTGGATTTAGGTTGGTATTGAAACATAAAGTGTGTTATAATTTTTTAGGGTGTTTAAGATGAAATTAGTGAAATTAATTTTAGTGATGGTCTTATTATTAACAAGCGTTGCTTGTTCTAAACAAGAAGTCCCTAAAGTAGAAGAAGATAAAGTTATTGAAGAAGAAAAACAACCAACTGAAGAAAATGAGGTTGTGGAATTAGAAGAAAATGAACTATATGTTTCACCACTTGATCCAAGTAGTGAACAAATATTAGCTTATAATGAACTAAGTAAAGCTATTAAAGATGAAAATTTGGAAGAAGAAGCTAAAAATGTTGCGATAAGTTTTATTTATGATTTCTTTTCATTAAATAATAAAAAAGATCGTAGTGATATTGGTGGTTTAACTTTTATTCCAAGTGATCGTTTAGGAAAGTTTATTGAATATGCGATTGCATTCTATTATGGTAATTATGAAAGTATTGTGAATACATATGGTAAAGAAAACTTACCACGTGTTAACAATGTGGAAGTTGTCTCAATTACTGAAGATACTTTTACATATAATGGTAGTGAAGCTCAAGGTTATACTATTGTTTGTAAAGCTAGTTATGATGAAACCAAAGTTACTAAACTTAAAACTAATTTTTCATTAAAAGTAATGCGTATTCGTGATTTTCAATATGATCGTAAATTAGATTATGTTAATGATTTTATTACTTATAAAGAAGAAATGATTTCTAGATATCGTATTTTAGAATTAAATTAAAGAGCAGTTTTGCTCTTTTTTAGCTATAGGAGGATATTTTATGTTATTAGAATTAATTGGTAAGTGTGAAAATAATGAAGATGTTAAAGCGATTATGGATTTACTTAAAGAATATGGACAAAAGAAGTTAGTTAATGTTGTGGAAGATGAAGATGGTTTAATCTTAGAAGTTTGTCCTTTAGGTAAGATTTTATGTGCTAGTGATGATTTATATTTATCATTACAAACTAATACTGATTTTGTTGGAGCTGGATATCATGATTTTGTAGTTAGTTTTTATGAAGGATTTTTAAAAGAATGTGAGAAAATGCTAGAGTTTGAAATTGTTGATCCTAGTATGTATGCTAGTAAGAAAGATTTTAATGCTTTAAGTAATTTATATCGTGATTGGATGAAACAGTTAGTTAATAATCTTGATGATAAAACTGATTTTGAATTTTTACAGTTTGGTTTAAATGATGTTGATTATATTCCTTTAAAACAAGAAGGATATATTAATACCCATATGGGTAGAATTGCTTTAAGTGATTTAAAGGGTGATTTAGATGCTTTATGCGAGCGTTTCTATATTTGGCATCAAAAGGGTAAGAATGCGAAGTATTATCGTAATTGTGCTTATAATTTGCTTTATACGCAACATTATGGGGATTATGTTTTAATGAATGATGATAGTGAACAAGTAGCTCATGATATTATTGCTTATTTTGAAGCTGCTTATGCTTGTGATCAAAGTTTACCTTTATCTTTAGATTATTATGATGATTTATGTCGTATCTTAGGTAAAAAGAAAGGTTTAGAAGAAGCTATTTTTGATGAAACAGATATCTTCAGTTATCGTAATGGTTTAGTTTATTTACCAATAAAAAACTATTATGTATTAGTAAATGGATGTAGTGAAGTTAGTTATGATGCTACTAGTGATATGACTTGTATTATGGCTCCTTATCGTAGTATTGATGAAGGATGGTCTTTCTTTGAACAAGTTTCAACAACTTTACCTAAAGATAGTTTAACTTATTTTACTGCTGATAATGTGGAAACAATTGATAATATCAAAGTAGTTTCATTACAAGATGAAGTAGGATGTCATTTATATGCTTTAATAAATAATGAAGAATCATTATTTATGCATATTATTTATAC
>CAZQJH010000048.1:0-10946 GCA_964593515.1 uncultured Erysipelotrichaceae bacterium | reverse complement strand
GTGATTAAATGAATTATTTATTATATGGTGAAGAAACATATCGAATTAAACAAAGCTTAAAAACCATAATTGCTCAATATGTTGATGAAGATGATCCTTTTTCACTTTCTTATCATGATGCACGAAAAGTTAGTTTTGATATTATTTTAGAAGATTTAACAACGATTCCTTTTTTAAGTGAATATAAAGTTGTAGTTGTAGAACATGCGAATTTTTTAAGTAGTAATAATGATACCCAAATTGAAGTTAAACAATTAGAAAATTATTTAGCTAATGAAAATCCATCATCTATTTTAATTTTAATTGGTGATTTTGATAAATTAGATAGTCGTAAAGCAATATGTAAAAAGATTAAAGAAAGCTGGAAGATTTATATTTGTAATCGATTAGATGAAAAAAGTAAAACTAGTTATATTGAAGAACAAATTAAAAATCGAGGCTTAAAAATTAATTTGAAAGCGAAAAATAAGTTTATTCAATATGTACCATTAGATATGATGGTTATTCAAAGTGAGTTAGATAAATTATGTTTATATCATGATAATATTGATGAAGAAGTTGTTGAAGCTTTAACTAGTCGAACTTTAAATGATGATGTTTTTGCTTTAGTTAATGCAGTAGTACAAAAAAATATTAAAAAAGCTTTATTATTATGGAAAGATTTTGAAGTTTTAAATGTTGAAGTAATTTATTTAATTTCTTTATTAGCTTCACAATTTCGTTTTATGTATCAAGTTCGTTCTTTAATGGATCAAAATAAAGGTAAGGAGGCAATTGCGAAAAGCTTACATGCTCATCCTTATCGGGTACAAGTAGTTATGCAAAGTTGTTATCGCTTGAAGTGTGAAGATATTTTAGAAAGGTTAGCTCAATTAGCTAGTTTAGATCAACAGATTAAAGCTGGTCAAATTGATAAGAAATTAGGTTTTGAGTTGTTTTTATTAAAAATATGATGGATTTAATTGATAAAGATGGCTATTTTGTTTATTTACTATGGTGTGAAGATGATAGTTTATATTGTGGTTATACAACTAATATTAAACGTCGTTATATGATGCATCTTAATGGTAAAGGAGCTAAATATACTAAAGCACATAAGGTTGTGGGATTATATTATTATGAAGAGTTTAGTGATGCTTCTAGTGCCTTAAAACGTGAATATGCAATTAAACAAATGAGTAGAGCACAGAAACTAGCATTAAAGACTATTAATCAATAGTCTTTTTTTATTTTTTATGCTATAATAAGTTGAATTATTATGAAATGTGGTGAAAAATAGTGTTTCTTAAAAGAATTGAACTACAAGGTTTCAAATCATTTGCAGATAAATCGGTAATTAATTTTGAAGATGGAGCTTAAAACGTGAATATGCAATTAAACAAATGAGTAGAGCACAGAAACTAGCATTAAAGACTATTAATCAATAGTCTTTTTTTATTTTTTATGCTATAATAAGTTGAATTATTATGAAATGTGGTGAAAAATAGTGTTTCTTAAAAGAATTGAACTACAAGGTTTCAAATCATTTGCAGATAAATCGGTAATTAATTTTGAAGATGGAGTTACTGGGATTGTTGGTCCAAATGGTTGTGGAAAAAGTAATATAAATGATGCTATTCGCTGGGTATTAGGTGAACAAAGTGCTAAAAGCTTACGTGGTAGTAATATGAGTGATGTAATCTTTAATGGTTCAACACAGCGTAAACCATTAAATATGGCTCAAGTTACTTTAGTATTTGATAATACGAAACGTTTATTACCAATCGAATATGATGAAGTTGAAATTACTCGTCGTTTACATCGACAAAATAATGAAGGTGAATATTTCATTAATAAAACAGCATGTCGTTTAAAAGATATTGTGAATTTAGTCATGGATAGTGGATTAGGTCGTGATTCATTATCAATTATTTCGCAAGGAAATATTTCCGCTTTTGCCGATAGTAAGCCTGAAGAGCGAAGAGCTTTATTTGAGGAAGCGGCTGGAGTAGCTAAATATAAAAAACGTAAAAATGAATCGTTATCTAAATTAAATCGTACCCAAGAAAATTTAGATCGCGTTGAAGACATTGTTCAAGAATTAGCTCGTCAAGTTAATCCTTTAAAGCGTCAAGCTGAAAAAGCTAATTTATATTTAGAAAAGAAAGAACAGTTATGTCAAGTTGAAGTTAGTGTCTTAGTTGATGATATTAATAAAAGTAATCAATTAATTCAAGATTATAAACAAAAGATTTTTGATGTTGATTCAAAAAAAGTTGTTTGTGAAACAACAATTAATGTTGAAGAAAGTCAAAGTCAAGGCTTGAAGAATGAAATGTATGCTTTAGATCGTGAAATTTCATCGCTTCAAGAAGCTTATACTAAAACAAGTGAAGAAGTTCACGTTTTAGAAAGTCAAAAAATTGAATTAGATGAAAAAAGAAAATATGCAATGGCTTCCGAAAATTTAGAAGTAAAGAAAAAAGAATTAAAAGCTTTTATGGAAGAAGCTAGTTATGAATATGATAATCGTAAAAAACGTTTAGATGATCTTAAAACGAATATGAGTTTATTAAATAAACAAGTATCTGCTTTAGAAGAAAGTGAACGTAGTGTTCGCGTTGATTATCAATCTTCATTAGAATATATTCATAAATTAGAAAAACGTGAAGAAGTATTAAACAATATGATGAAAGCACCAATGGCGCATCAACAAGCAGTTAATGCGGTATTAGAAGCTAAAATTGATGGAATACTAGGTGTTGTATCCCAAATATTTAAACCAGCTTTATCATATGAACAAGCTATTTCTTCTTCCTTAGGTGGGGCAATGTATAACTTAGTTAGTGTTGATGAAAGAAGTGCTCGTTATGCTATTGATTATCTAAAACGTAATCGTAGTGGTCGTGCTACTTTCTTACCGCTAAATGTTATGAAACCTCATCATGTTCAAAATGAACATAAAGTGATTGCGGAAAGTATTGAAGGATATTTAGGATTAGCTTGTGATTTTGTAGATTATAGTCCTGAATATGAATCATTATGTTATCATTTATTTGGTAATGTCTTATTATGTGATAATTTAGTTCATGCGAATGAATTAGCTAAAGTATTAAAGTATCAATATAAGATTGTTACTTTAGATGGTGATGTGGTAAATCGTGGTGGAAGTATGTCAGGTGGTCATAGTAAAAACCAAACAACGCCATTAACGATTCAATCAGAGTTAAATCAATTAGTTGCTAAATTGGAGGGTGAGCGATTACGTAATCAGTCTTTATATACACAACGTCATTCGTTAAGTAGTAAAAAAGAAAATTTACGTGCTTCAATTGTTCAAGCGCAAATTGATATTGCAACATTAGAACCAATTGTTCAAACTAAATGGGCTAAATATGAACGTTATAAAGCGGAATATGAAAGTATTGATGTTGATATTCAAACTAGTGATGATGGTATTGCTAATGATGATTTAGTTGTTTTATTAAGCCAAGGTCAAGAGAAAATGGATAAGATTAGTAGTGATATCAAAGTTAAACGTCAACGTCGTTTTGAAGTTGCTAATGAAGCTGAAAAGAAAGATAGTAGTATTCGTTTATTACGTCGTGAATGCAATGATTATCAAAATGAAATTCGTGATTTAGAATTAACTCAAGTTAAAGAAGAAGCACGTTTAGAATCAGCATTAGAACGTTTAAGATCTACTTATGAGATGACTTTAGATTATGCGCAAACTCAAGTCATTGAAATTGATATCGAAAAAGCTCGTGAAGATGTTTTACGTTTACGTAAAGAAATTTCAGCATTAGGAAATGTTAATTTAGATGCACCAAAAGAATATGAAGAAGTTAATACTCGTTATGAATTCTTATTAAAACAAAAAGGTGATTTAGAATCTGCTAAAGATAAAATCTTAACAGCTATTGATGAAATGGATGAATTAATGATTAAACAATTTAGTGAAATGTTTGATAAAATTAATCATGAATTAAATGATGTCTTTAGAAGCTTATTTGGTGGTGGTAAAGCTCGTTTATTTATGGTTGATCCTGATGATGTCTTAAATACGGGAATTGATATTGATGTTCAACCACCAGGTAAAACGGTGCAAAATATTCGTTTATTCTCTGGGGGAGAAAAAAGTTTAATTGCAATTTGTGTTTTATTTGCTATTTTAAAAGCTAGAGTTATTCCATTATGTATCTTTGATGAGGTTGAGGCTGCTTTAGACCAAGCTAATGTTGAGCGTTTTGCGAAGTATTTAGCTAAGTTTAGAGACGATAGTCAATTTATAGTAGTAACCCATCGTCCAGGTACAATGGAACAATGTGATAGCTTATATGGAGTTACGATGCAACAAAATGGAGTTTCATCATTATTAAGAGTTAAATTACAAGATGCACTTCATTTAGTAGATAAAGAAGAGGTGAATAGTTAATGGGTTTTTTATCAAAATTAAAAAATGTTTTTAAAGGAAAAGATGAAAAAGACAAAGATACGTATTTATTAGGTTTAGATAAATCAAAAAAATCTTTTGCTTCACGTATTCGTAAATTAGCCTTAAGCTTTAGAGGAATTGATGAAGAATTCTTAGAAGAATTAATGATTACTTTATTAGAAGCTGATTTAGGATATAAAACAGCAACTAAGATTGTTAGTGAAGTTGAAAATCGTGCTTTAGATCGTAAATTAAAAACATTTAATGAGATTAGTGATTGTTTAGTTGAAGTTATGCATGATATGTATGTCATGGAAGATGAAGTTGAATTCAATGAAAATCCAAATGGTCCAACCGTAATTTTAATGGTTGGAGTTAATGGAAGTGGTAAAACTACAACAAGTGCTAAATTAGCTAATGCTTATATGCAAGAAGGTAAAAAGGTTGCTTTAGTAGCTGCTGATACCTTTAGAGCTGGAGCGGTTAAACAATTAGATGAATGGGCAACACGTTTAGGTATTCCTTGTATTAAAGGAAAAGATCAAATTGATCCTAGTAGTGTTTTAGTTGATGGATGTCGTTATGCTAAAGAAAATGATATCGATATTTTAATTTGTGATACTGCTGGTCGTTTACAAAACAAAGTAAACTTAATGAAAGAATTAGAAAAAATGTATCGAGTTGTGGGAAAAGAAATCCCTAGTGCTCCCCATGAAGTATGGTTAGTTTTAGATGCTACAACTGGACAAAATGGTATTTCACAAGCGGAAATCTTCTTAGAAAGTGCGAAAGTTAATGGAATTATTCTTACTAAGTTAGATGGAAGTGCTAAAGGTGGAGTTGTTATTGCCATTCGTGATATGCTTAAATTACCAGTTAAATATATTGGATTAGGGGAACGAATTGATGATTTAAGAAAATTCGATATTGATTCTTACTTATATAGCTTATGTGAAGGGTTAAATGACGATGAATAAATTAGAAGAAATGGGAATCTTACTTGATTTCTATGGATGTCTTTTAACGGAAAAACAATATACAATCTGTGATTTATATTACAATGAAGATTTTTCTTTGTTTGAAATTGCGGAAAGTTTAGATGTTAGTCGCGCTGCCGTAAGCGATCATTTAAAAAGAAGTAATAAATTATTATTAGATTATGAAGAAAAATTACATTTATTACAAAAATATCGTGCACGGAAAGAAATATGTGATAAAATAGTATTACAGGCAAACGAAGAAGTAAAATTGCTTGTAGCGCAATTAGAACTGATTGAAAATAAATAGGAGGATGCAAAATATGTCAAAAATTATCTCAGTCAATGCTGGTAGTTCATCATTGAAATTTCAATTGTTTGAAATGCCTTCAGAAGAAGTATTAACAAGTGGAGTTATTGAAAAGATTGGATTTGAAGATGCCATCTTTACAATTAAAGTAAATGGAGTTAAAGATAAAACCGTTTTACCTATTAAAGACCACACTAAAGCTGTTTCATTATTATTAGAAGCTTTAGTAGAAAAGAAAATTGTTAATAGCTTAGATGAAATTAGTGCTTGTGGACACCGTGCCGTACATGGTGGAGAAATCTTTACTGAAAGTGTATTAGTAGATGAAGATGTAGTAGAAAAATTCTCTTCATTAAATGATTTAGCACCATTACACAATCCTGCTGGATTAATTGGATATAATGCATTTAAAGATAACTTACCTCATGCTCAACATGTATTCGTATTTGATACAGCATTCCATTCAACTATGACTCGTGAAAGTTACATGTATGCTTTACCAAAACGTTGTTATGATGATTACAAAATCCGTCGTTATGGATTCCATGGTACATCTCATAAATATGTTTCATTACGTTGTGCTGAATTAATGAACAAAAATGTTGAAGATTTAAAAATTATTACTTGTCACTTAGGAAATGGGGCTAGTATTACGGCTGTTAAAGGTGGAAAATCAATTAATACATCAATGGGATTCACACCATTAGCTGGTGTTATGATGGGAACTCGTTGTGGAGATATTGACCCTGCAATCGTACCTTACTTAATGAAAAAAGAAAACTTAGATGTTGATGGTATTGAAAACTTAATGAATAAACAATCTGGTATGTTAGGAGTTTCTGGTATTTCTAGTGACTGTCGTGACATTATGGATGCTTATGATGCTAAAGATGACAATGCTATCTTAACAATGGAAATTTATGTTAACCGTATTATTACTACTGTTGGAGCATACTATGCTCAATTAGGTGGTTGTGATGCAATTGTTTTCACAGGAGGAATTGGTGAAAATGATGGACCTATTCGTCAATGGGTAGTTGATGGATTAGCTGAAGCATTCGGTATTGAATTAGATAGCGAAAAGAACAAAGTTCGTGGTGAAGAATTATTATTATCAACTGAAAACAGTAAAGTTCAAGTTTGGTTAGTACCTACTAACGAAGAATTAATGATTGCTAGAGACACATATGCAATTGTTACAAAATAGTATTGATTTGTTTTATGATACCATTGAAGCATATGACAAAATAACTATTTATCGTCATATTTCTCCTGATGCTGATGCTTTAGGAGCGCAAATGGGTTTAAAACATTTCTTATTGGAAAAATATCCTCATAAAGAAGTTAAAGCTTTAGGTTTTCAAGGTAATAATTTTAAAAACTATGTGGAATGTATGGATGAAGCTAGTGATGAATTTATTAAAAATTCACTAGGAATTATTTTAGATGTTTCAACAATTGCTAGAGTTGATGATAATCGGGTTATGGATTGTTTAGATATTTTAGTAATTGATCATCATTTAGACCCAGAAAATTTTAGAAATAAAAATATTATTTATAATGAATGTGGTGCAGCTTGCGAATTATTAACATTATTAATTAAAGCTCGTAATGAATCAATTAATAAACGTTGTGCTGAATATTTATATTCAGGATTAATTGGAGATACCTTACGTTTCTCGATTCCAGCTACAACAAGTTCAACTTTACATGCAGCAGCTTATTTAGTTGATAATGGGGTAGATGTTGCGAAAATTAATGAATTAAACTTTTCTAGTAGTTTAAAACATTTTAAGTATGAAAATTACTTGAAGAGTAATCTTGAAATTATTGATGATTGTTTCGCTTATAAGATTGTATCAAAAGCTGAATATGAACAATTTGATTTACCTTTCCAAGAGGCTAAAGAAAAAGTATTTGTATTTAGTGGTGTTCATGAATTTGAAGGATGGGCCTTATTTACCGAAAAAGAAGTGATTGATGGTGTTACATATTATGTAGGTAGTTTACGTAGTAAAAGTACAACGATTACGGAAATTGCGCGAAGATATAATGGTGGAGGACATCGTTTCGCTTGTGGGGTTAGAGGTTTAACTCGTGAAGATATTAAAGCACTGATTAGTGAATTAGTTAATAAAATCAATGAAAACAGGGCTTAGCCCTGTTTTTTTTAAAGAAAGGTGGTGATGGTTATGAGTGTCCATTTACATGTGCGAAGTTGTTATAGTTTATTATCCTCAACTTTAACAATCCCTAAGATGATTGAAAGTGCTTTGAAGTATGGATTTGAATATTTAGCTATTTGTGATTATGAAGTATTACATGGAATTATGCCTTTTTATAAAGCATGTAAACAATATAATCTTAAACCATTATATGCTATGGAATTAAAAGCATTATATAACGATAAACAAATAGGTTTTATTATGTTAGCTAAAAATAATCAAGGTTTAATGGATTTAATGAAATTATCAACCTATATTAAAACGAATAAAGAAATAATTACTTTAGAACATTTAGCTGCTTATAGTGCTAATTGTGTCGTTATTCTTCATGCTTATGATAATGATTTAGAAAAATTAATCTTACAACAAGAAGATGAATTAAATATCTTACTAAAAGAAGTTAAAGAATGTTTTTCAAATCTTTATGCATCAATTGCTAATAATGATAATGGTTTAATGCAAAAGATGAATTATGATTATAAACGTTTATTAATTAGTAAACAAATTAAAACCGTAGCTATATCAAGTTGTTTTTACCAAAATAAGAATGATGAACAAGCTTATCATATTCTTCAAGCGATTAATAAACAAACAACGATTGAAGATAAGAAATTAGATAAGAAATGGAATCGTTATTTTTATTCTTCGCAAGAAATGAATCAATTATATGATGAAGAAGACTTAATAGCTAGTGATGAAATAGCTAAATTATGTAGCTTTGAATTAAATCTAGCTAAAGTTTGCTTACCACATTATCATAACCGTTATCAAGTAAGTAGTGAAATCTTTTTAAAAGAATTATGTCATAAAGGATTAACTAAACGTTTAAATAATCATATTACTGATGATTATTTAAAACGTTTAGAATATGAATTAAAGATTATTTTAGAAATGGGTTTTGAAGATTATTTCTTAATTGTATATGATTATATTCTTTATGCGAAAAGTAAAGATATATATGTTGGAGCTGGAAGGGGAAGTGCGGCTGGTTCTTTAGTAGCTTATTGTTTAGGAATAACTAATGTTGATCCGATTAAATATAATTTATTATTTGAACGTTTCTTAAATCCTGAACGTATTTCTATGCCTGATATTGATTGTGATTTTCCAGATAATCATCGTGATGAAGTTATTGAATATGTTCATGAATTATATGGGGATGAACATGTGGCACATATTTTAACCTTTAATACTTTAGGGGCTAAAGCCGTTTTACGTGATGTAGGTAAAGCTTTAGGTATTTCCTTACGTAGTATTGAATTGTTAACTAAATTAGTTCCTAATAAGCCTAAAATTACCTTAAGAGAAGCATATCAAGAATCGCATAATATGCGTAATATCTTAGCTAATAATCCTAAGTTAAAACAATTATTTGATTTATCACTTCATTTAGAAGGATTACCACGTCATTATTCATTACATGCAGCTGGAGTTGTTTTAGCTGATGAATCGATTGTGAATGTTTGTCCATTAATGAAATTAGATGATGGAATGATGGTAACGCAATATACAAAAGAATATTTAGAAGATTTAGGTTTAATTAAATTCGATTTTCTAGGTATTCGTAATCTAACAACTATTGATGAAATAATTCAAAATATTAAGCTTACTCGTCCTGATTTTGATATTTATAAAATTCCATATGATGATGCGAAAACATATGCTTTATTATCTCGTGGTGATAATTTAGGAATCTTCCAATTAGAAAGTGAAGGAATGAAAAAATTATTCCGTAAGATGAAACCTAATTGTTTTGAAGATATTGTAGCAGCAATTGCTTTATATCGTCCAGGACCAATGGAATATATTGATGAATATTTATTACGTCGTAGTAATCCAAGTCAAGTAGTATATCCTCATGCGGATATTAAAGATATTTTAGCGCCAACTTATGGAATTATTATTTATCAAGAACAAATTATGCAAATTGCACAAACTATGGCTGGTTTCTCGCTAGGGAAAGCTGATATCTTACGTAAAGCAATTAGTAAAAAACATGGGGATGAATTAGCATTATTACAAGATGATTTTATTAATGGAGCAATCCAAAAAGGTTATAATCAAGAAGTAGCTACTTCAATATATGATATGATCTTAAAGTTTGCGAATTATGGATTTAATCGTTCACATAGTGTTGCTTATGCGATGATTGCCTATCAAATGGCTTATTTAAAAGCTAATGCTAGTGGTTATTTCTATTGTTCATTATTAAATAGTGTAATTGGTAGTGAACAAAAGTTAAATGAATATGTTTTTGAAGTACGTAAACAAGGAATTAAAGTATTACCACCAAATATCAATTATTCAACTAGTGAATTTATGATAGAAAATAAAGCCTTACGTTTCCCATTAAGTGCGATTAAAGGAATTAAATATAATTTATGTCGTTTAATTATTGAAGAGCGAAATAAACATGGATTATTTTTAGATTTCTTTGATGCTATAGCTAGATTAAATGGTATTAAAGTTAATCGTAAATGTTTAGAAAATTTAATCCATGCAGGGGCCTTTGATGAATTTAATCTTAATCGAGCAAGTATGATTGCATCTTTAGGTGAAGGAATTATTTATGGTGATTTAAGTCGTATTGAAGGTGAAGATGAAATTAGTTATAATTTTAAAATTGTTAGTAAACCAATTATTAATCAAGTACATGATAGTTTAAATTATCGATGTGAAAAAGAAAAAGAAGTATTAGGTTTATATTTATCAAATCATCCTTTAACTTTATTACGTGAACAAATGGCACCTAATAGTTTAGTTATTATGCAATTAGCTGATTATCAAAATCAAGTAGTACGTTTTATGGCTATTATTGATTATGTGAAAACTCATCGTACAAAACATGGGGATTTAATGGCTTTTGTGAATGTTCATGATGAAATGATGCAATTTGATTTAGTAGTTATGCCAAATATATATCAAACTCATGAAAAAAAGCTTATTAAAGGGAATTATTTATATATTGAAGCATTAATTGAAAGTGATACAAAGTGTTTAGTACGTAAGTTACAAGT
>CAZQJH010000047.1:0-10951 GCA_964593515.1 uncultured Erysipelotrichaceae bacterium | reverse complement strand
GTTTATAATAATATTAGAGGTGGTTGTATGCGTAGGATTATTATTTTAGCTTTAGTATTTATTTTAGTTATTTTATCTTTATTTGGTTGTGGAAATCGAATTGATTTAATCAATGAAAATATGGTGATGGAAACTAAAGATGCGATGGTTAAATATAATGAAGATGATTTATTAAATAAATTAATGGAAAATAGTGAGCTAGAGTTTTATAGTTATATTTGTGATGATTATGATAATGATGGTTATTTAGAATTGTTTGCGATTAATAATGATGATAATTATGCTAAGGTTTGGTTTGTTAGTAGTGATTTAAGTACTTGTGAAGAAGTTTATCATGCTAGTGATGAATGGGATAATGCTAGTGGAGAAATTTTAAGGAATGAAGATATTAATCATTTTGTTTTAAATGAACATAATAATGCTGATGATCTTTCTTTATATCATATATTTGAAGTAAAAGGAAATAAGGTTGAGATTATTAATGATGGTAGTGGTTATCTTTATCCTTTAGATGATAATACTATTGCTCTTGATGATACTTTTTCAGATGCGATGTATGATCAATCAATTCAAAGTTTAACTGGTTCGACTAAAAAGACAACTTATTTAACTTATGATAATTATGAATATAAAGAATATGGTGCTAAAGAAATTGATGAAGCTGCTTTTAATGAATTAGATAATAGTGGTGATATTATGGAAGCAGTAAAAAAACAATGTGCTAAATATGATGGAGAAGTTAGTTATCAATATTTTAAACGTGATAATGGTTATTATCATGTTCAATATAATATTAATAATGAAGGAATTATTTATTATGGTTATGTAACGATTGATAATCATCATCGTTTAACTTTTTATGATGGTAAAGTTTTAGAAAGTTTTAGTGGTTTGAAACTTATATAAAAAGATGGGCATATCAGATTACATTAACGAAGTGGTTTGTTATAATGGGCTTGGTGATGGAAGATGATTGAATATCGTGATGTATTAGAAATAGATATTAAAAAACTCACCTCAATTATGGAGGTGAGTTTTAATAATGATAGTCAAAGATATATAAAACTTAATAAAGGTCCTTATGGATATCATGATGGAAGTTTATTAAGAAGATTACTTAAGGATAAGAAAGTAATTAATCGCATTATTATTTATAATGGGATGATTGTTGGTTCTTATAGTATTAGGCTTAATGCTTATATTGAATTATTATATATCGATGTTAAGTATCAAAATAAGGGGATAGCTACACAAGTAATTAAAGATATTGAAGCTAAATATTATAATATTAAACATTATTTAGTTGAGTTAGTAGCTTATTCATCACATAGTCATTATTTCTTTGCGAAATGTGGTTTTAGAAAGTTAAGGGATGAGTGTTGTGATGATGAGTGTCTTAGTATTTATACGAAAGATTAGTTATTCGCAAAGTGTTCTAAGAAACATTGTAATGGTTTAGATATCCATTTGTTTTTATGTAAGATTAATTGTTTCCATACCGATATTTGATAATCTTTTACTTCAATAACGACTAGTTCTTGTTGGTTTATTGCGTCTTCTACGACGAATTTAGGTAATAAGGCAATTCCTAGTCCTTTTTTACATAATGAAGCTAGTAAAGCGGTATTTGAGCTTTCTAATAGCGGAAGGACTTCAAGTGATTGTTTAGCTAAGTCTTCATCAAAGATACGACGATAACTCATACCTTTTTCCGTTAATAAAAAAGGATATTTAATCAGTTGCTTTAAATCTTGCATATTATCTTGATAAAAGTTGGGAGCACAAACAAAAACACAATCAATTTCTTGTTCATCCCATACAACAAATTCATGATTGTAGATATGGGAATCAAGGGTAATAATGGCATCAACTTCATTACAGTTGATGCCTTTAAACATATCATCAGTACCTAAAGCTAAGATTTTTAAAGTTAAATCGGGATATTGTTGGTGAAATGAAGCAAAGTATTTTTCCATTAAAGGAGTAGCTAAAGAATCACTAGTAGCTATACTTATTTCACCTTTAATACTTGAATCAAGCATAATTTCTTTAACTTCTTCATTTAGTTGAACTATTTGTAAAGCATAAGCTAATAAGTTTTCACCAGCTGTAGTTAAATTAATACTATGATTAATTCGATCAAATAAAGAACAGTTAAATTCTTGTTCCAATTGTTTCATTTGAAAAGATACGGTAGATTGACTATATCCTAAATATTCACTAGCTTTCGTAAAGCTTTTCATTTGGGCTACTTGCACAAAAGTAATTAAGTTTTTAATTTCCATACAATCCTCCATCGAAAATTTAGATGGTTATGATTAAAACCATCTATTTGACTTATGTTAATGCTAATTATATACTTTTAGTAACATTTAAACAAGAAGTGAGGTAGAAAATTATGGATTTTATTATTAAAGCAATTCATGCTATTTATGAATTATTATGGGGAACATTATTTACGATTCCTTTTTTCTCATCAACTTTAGAAATATCATTATTAGTATTAATTTTAGTACCAAGTGGAATCTTATTCACAATTAAAACTAGATTTTTCTTTATTCGTTGTTTTAAAGCAATGCTTAAAGTTGTTTTAAAGAAAGAAGAAGGAAATAAATCATTATCTGGATTTCAAGCTTTAATTGTTTCAACAGCTACTAGAGTAGGAATGGGAAACTTAGTAGGAGTTGTTGCTGCTATTTCAGTTGGGGGAGCTGGAGCTGTCTTTTGGATGTGGGTTATGGCTTTATTAAATACTGCTTTAGCTTTTATGGAAGCAACCTTAGCTCAATTACATCAACGTAAAGATCCTTTATTTGGGGGATTTAAAGGAGGACCAGCATACTACTTACATGACTTATTTGCAGGTAAGAAAAAATATAGTATTTTAGCTATTGGTTTTGCTTTATCAGGATTATTATGTTGGTTGGGTATTTCTAGTGTTATCGGTAATAGTGTTACCCAAACATTTCATTCATCATTTGGTATTGATCCTTTAATCACTAGTATCCTTCTAACAATCCTTTGTGCTTTAGTTGTTTTATCTAATAAAACAGTTAAAGTATTAGATGTTTTAGTACCGATAATGGCAGTTGCTTATTTTGCTTGTACACTTGTTATCATTATATTAAATCTAAATTTAATACCAGGAGTGATTGCGAATATTATTAGTCAAGCTTTTGGTTTACAAGAAGTAAGTGGTGCTGGTATTGGAATGGTTATTATGCAAGGAGTTAAACGTGGTTTATTCTCTAATGAAGCTGGTAGTGGTAGTGCTCCATGTGCATCAGGATGTAGTGAAGTAGAACATCCAGCTGAATCAGGTTTATTACAAGCTTTAGGGGTTTTAATTGATACGATTGTTATTTGTACATGTAGTGCAATGATTGTTTTATTAGTTCCTCAAAACTTATTACAAGGCTTAGAAGGAATGGAATTATTAGAAGCTAGTATGAATTATCATATGGGAAGTATTGGTTCAATCTTTATTGCAATTATCTTATTATTATTCTGTTTCTCAACATTCTTAGGTATTTTATTCTATGCTCGTTGTAATATTTCTTATATGTTTGAAACAAGTAGGAAAGCTCAAACAATCTATAAGATCTTAGCTTTAATTATGTTATTTATTGGAGGTATTTCTTCCTATGGTTTTGTATGGGAATTAGGTGATATTGGGATTGCTTTAATGACTATCTTTAATATTATTGCTTTATATTTATTAAGTAATGAAGCGATAAATTCTTTAAATGATTATATGAAAAAATAATTGCTTTTTCACTTTCTTTGTAGTATAAAATTATACTAAAAGGAAGTGATTTTTTTATGTATTTTGTATGGGATTGGAATGGAACTTTATTAGATGATTTAGATTTAAGTATGCATGCTTTAAATGTAACTTTAAAAAGTGAGAATTTAGCTGAGATGTGGGATGTAGATGCATATCGTCGTTTATTTCAATTTCCAGTAATAGCGATAAATTCTTTAAATGATTATATGAAAAAATAATTGCTTTTTCACTTTCTTTGTAGTATAAAATTATACTAAAAGGAAGTGATTTTTTTATGTATTTTGTATGGGATTGGAATGGAACTTTATTAGATGATTTAGATTTAAGTATGCATGCTTTAAATGTAACTTTAAAAAGTGAGAATTTAGCTGAGATGTGGGATGTAGATGCATATCGTCGTTTATTTCAATTTCCAGTAATAGAATATTATCGTAAAGCTGGATTTGACTTTAAAAAAACCCCTTTCGAGGTTTTAGCTAAAAGATATATGGATGATTATCAACCTAATTCGATTGATGCACCATTATTTAAAGATGCTTTAAAATGTTTAGATAAGATTAAAGATTTAGGTTATGATCAATACTTATTAAGTGCAAGTGATCGTAGTTATTTAGATAAACAATTATCTTCACATCAATTACAACCACGTTTTAAAAAGATTTATGGATTAAATCATATTCATGCACATAGTAAAGAATCATTAGCACACTTATTGATGAAAGAAGAACAATTAGATGCTTCAAAAGTATGCTTTATTGGGGATAGTGTTCATGATTTTGAAGTAGCTAGTAGTGTTAAAGCTAATTGTATCTTGATTGCTGATGGACATGAACATGTCGATAAATTAAAGGCATGTGGTTGTCTAGTATATGATACCTTAGATGATTTCTATCAAAATTATTTATTAAAGTTATAGAAGTTAACTAAACTACGGAATAAATCATGATTATTATTAATGATTTCAAAGTTTTGATAATGTTTAGGTAATAATTGTTGATATAAAGGAGTATGATAGCGATCATCTACTAAAATAATATTACCATAGTCTTCATGAGTACGAATTACTCTACCCATTGCTTGTAAGACTTTATTCATTGCTGGATAGCGATAAGCATAGTTATAACCATCTTTATCTTGTTCATTAAAATAATCTTGAATTAATGATAGATAAGGATTAGGTTGAGCTAAACCAAGTGATACTATCATACATCCTTGTAATAAATCATGTTTTAAATCAATTCCTTCACTATAAATACCACCTAAGACACAAAAGAATAATTGTGTTTCTTTAGTATTTTGGAAATAACTTAAAAAATCATATTTATTTTCTTCTAACATATCACTACTTTGAAGATGAAGGGTTGTTGGATAAGTAGCTTGATATAAATCGGCCACTTGTTGTAGATAAGCATAACTAGGAAAGAAAACAATATAATTACCTTCTTTAGCACTAACCATAGCATAAATAGCTTCAATTAGTAAAGGTAAAGAGTTTTGTCGATATTGATAGCGGGTATTAATTCCGGTATGAATAATTAATTTATGTTGATTAGGATTAAAGGGTGATTTTAAGTTTAACTTATAAGCTTTTTTATTAGTTCCTAATAATGATTCAAAATAAGTTATTGGGGATAAAGTAGCTGAGAAAAGAATGGTACTACGTACTTTTTGATAGATATTGTGTAAAGCATTATATGGATTTAAACAAAAGATTTCAATATTAATATCTTGTTCATTATAAGTAATTAAGTTTAAATAATCTTCATCGAAGTATTCACTTATTTTTAAGTAGTTATTTACTTCGAAGAAGATATTTTTTATTTCTTCTTCATGAGGCTTATTTTCTTTATTAAAGAAAATAAGACCTTCTTCCACAAAGTTTTCGCATGCATCTAATACTTCAATAAACATTTGATTACTAGCATAATAATTAGGATAATTATCTTTTAATTCACTAATCACTAATAATAAGCCTTCTACAGCTTGTTTTAGTTTACCCTTAGTCAAAGTTAGTAAAGAATGAATTTGTTGGTAAGAAAGCTTGCTAGAGTACATATTACGAGCTCTTTCAACTAAGTTATGAGCTTCATCAATTAAGATTAAATGAGGATTCTTTTCTTCAAAATAACGTTTTAAATGAACCCGAGGATCAAAGATATAATTATAGTCACATAAAATAACATCACAAAATAAAGAAATATCTAAACTTAATTCAAAAGGACAAACATCATGTTTTAAAGCTATGGTTTTAATTTCTTGTTTATCATATAAATAATAACTAGTTAATAAATCCTGAATAGCTTGTTTATTACGTCCATAATAGTTTTTAGCATATTTACATACTTTAGGATCACAATCTCTTTTTTCTAATAAACATACTTTATCTTTAGCATAAATAACTACACTTAAAAAAGGTTGTTGTTTTAATAATAGTTTAATGGTATCAATACCAACTTGTAAGGTCATATTTTTAGCACAAGTATAAAAGATTTTATCAATCTTTTCTTCACCAATTGCTTTTAAAGCAGGAAATAAGGTTGAAATAGTTTTCCCAATTCCACAAGGAGCTTGAACATATAATTGCTGCGAATCAATAATGGTTTTATAAACACTTGAAGCAAATTGATATTGTTGGTGACGATAATTTTCAAAAGGAAATTGTAGCTTTTTTAAAGCATTAATACTTGAATTTTTATATTCTTCTTGTAAGCTTAACCAATGATGATATAAAGCTAATGAAGTTATAAAGAAGTTTTCTAAATCACTCGTTTTTTGTTTTTGTTTAAAGATTTTAACTTCTTTAGTTTTTATTTGAATATAAGTTAAATGAATTTCTATTTCATCTAGTTGATTATCTAAAGCATAAATATAGGCATATAAATAACATTGAGCAAAATGTAATTTATTTTGATCATTAATTTCATCATAACTTAAGGTTGTACTTTTAATTTCTTCAACAATATGTTCATCTAAATATATTCCATCAGCTCTTCCATCTAGAATGTAAGTAATATCTTGATAATCATAAGTTAGTTTTAAATAATATTCACTTTGGTAATTATCACCACGCATATTTTGTAAGTAACGATGTAATTGTCCACCTACTTGGGCACGATCAAAAGAAGAAGTAGCATTTAAATCTCCTTCTTGGTAAATTGCACTAACAAAATCTTTAATTGATATTTGATGAATCATATTTAAACCCTTCTTTCTTAAGTATTATACTATAAAATAATTTTAATTGGGCTTTAATCTTCATAAGAGTTATTTAGCTTATCGTTTTCTGATAAAAATTGTAGTATAATATCGGTGGTGATTTTATGAAAGAATATATTATTAAAGAAAATGATGCAGATCAAAGAGTTGATAAATTTATTAGCAAAGTAATGCCGACGATGCCTAAAAGTTTTATGTATAAGGCTATTCGTAATAAGAAGATTAAAGTTAATCGTAAACGTTGTGAGATATCGCAACGTTTACAAGTTAATGATGTGGTTTTATGTTTTGTACCACCGCAATATTATGAAGAAGTTAAAGATTATGATTTCTTACATGTACCAAGTAATTTAGAGGTAGTATATGAAGATGATGATTGTTTAATTTTAAATAAAGAAAGTGGTTTATTAGCCCATAAAGATATAAAAGGAATTCAAGATAATGTACAAGATCGCTTGTTGCATTATTTGTATGATAATAAACAATATGATCCAAGTATTGATCAAAGTTTTACGCCGGCGATAGCTCATCGTTTAGACCGTAATACTAGTGGATTAATGATTGCTAGTAAGAAAGCTAGTTTTGCACGTATGATTAGTGAAAAAATTAAAAATCATGAAGTTAAGAAATATTATTTATGTATTGTGGAAGGGCAAGTAAAAGAAAACAATAAAATGTTAAAGCTTTATCATAAAAAAGATAAAGCTTTAAATAAAGCGATGATTTTTGATCATGAAGTGGAAGGAAGTCAACCAATTAAGATGAATTATCGTTTAATTAAACAAAAAAAGCAATATGCTTTAGTTGAAGTTGAATTAATAAGTGGTAAGTCACATCAAATCCGTAGTGTGATGGCATATTTAGGTTATCCTTTATATGGAGATGTGAAATATGGGGCTAATAAAAATAATAAAGATACTTATCAAAGTTTATGTGCTTATAAAATAGTCTTTGATTTTACTAATGAATTTAAGCTAAGTAAACAAGAAATTGTTCTTGAAAATTGTGAAATTATGCAACAATTTGCGAAAATTATGGCTTGAAAGTGATTACAGATATATTTCCTATTGATTTTTATGAAAAGAGGAGTATAATCTTCGTGTAAAAAAAAGGAGGGGGTCTTTTTGGAAAGTATCTTAAAAGAGATTATTGCTTGTGATCGTCAGGCTAAAAATCAAGTTGAAGATAAGAAAAAAGCTAAACGTGAACTTGAATCAACAATGAATGATTATAAGAAAAAACTTTTAGCTGATGAGGAAGCCGCTTTACAAAAGCGTATCGCTGATTTAAAAGATGCGAATCAAAAAGCTTTAAATCAATACCAAGCTGATTTACAAAAGAACCTAGATAATGATTTAAAAGCGTTACAGGCTTTATATGATCAAAGCAAAGATGAATGGTTAGATACGATGTTTCAACAATGCATCGGTGATTGTTTATGAAACAAGCATGTAATGCCATAAGCGCTAAAGCACGAGCAATGATGGCTAAGCAACTTGAAGCTAGTGCTTATGAAGAATTATCCAAGAAAAATGAATTAAGTGATATTATTCGTTACTTGAAACAAAGTGCTGGATATCAATATGTGCTTAAAGATGTACGTGAATATCAAGTTCATCGTGGGCAATTAGAACAAATGCTATTAAGAGCTTATTATCAAAAGATGATGAAATTATATCGTTATCGTGATTTGAAATGTGAACAGTTCTTTAGTTTGTTTATTAAGAAAAGTGAAATTAACTTAATCTTAATGAAAGTTCGCTCATTTATGACTAATAAAGAAGATGATATTGCACGTTATCCATTATTCTATGATGAAGTTACATCATATTCAGTAATGGACTTAGTTTCATGTCATAATATCGATGATTTGATTAAGGTTTTACATAATCGTGATTATGAAAAAATCTTAAGTAAATATCGTAAAGAAATTAACTATACGTTAATTGAACGTGATTTTATTAATTATTATTATAAGCATTCTTTAGAGATTATTAAAAAAGAAGTTAATTCGGATAAAGCAATTATGGAATTCTATGCTAAACAATTAGAATTATATAATTTAAATGTTATTTATCGTGCTCGTTTCTTTTTTAATTATCGTAAAGAAGAAATTATGCCAATGCTTATTGATCAAAGTTATTACTTCAAACGAGAAAAATTTGATGCTTTATTCACTTTAGATAAAGCTAAATTCGAACAAATATTAGCTAAAAGTAAATATCATTTAGCTTTAGATAAAGAAGATTTTGAAATTTGTACTAAACGTTATTTATATAACTTAGCTAAAAAAGAAATTCGTTATTCAACTAGTCCATATGTTCATTATGTGGCTTTTGAAATTTTATCAAGAAGTGAAGTAGAAAACTTAATTTTACTAATTGAAAGTAATCACTATGGGCAAAGTTATGAAGATATTGAAGCCCAATTAATATACTAGGAGGTGAAGGCGTGGGAATCGCAAAGATGAAGCTAATTAACATTAGTGGTGATATGGAAAATTTGAACGATGCATTAGTTAGATTTGCTCAATTAGACTATTTTCACCCGGAATTAGCTAGTAAAATGATCGATCAAGTACATGGTTCTAGTGTATTAGAAGAAAATCGTGAAATTCATGATGAATATACGAAATTTCAAGAAATGTTACATGTACTAAAAACAAAAAGTAGTCAAAAAGTAAAAATAAATGATCGAAATTATCAAGCAACTTTAAATAAAGTTGAAGAAGCTTATAACAAAGTAAGTGAAGCTAATAGTTTCTTAAATGAAATTAAAGAAGTGGTTCAAGAAAACGAAGATGCCTTAGTTTTAATGAATAATATCCATAATATGGATTTAAGTTTCGATGATTTATTTGAATGTAGTTATGTGAAATTTAGATTTGGACGCTTACCGCTTGATAGTGTTAAGAAGTTAGCTTATTATGAATCACATCCATTCTTATTTCAATCTTTAGTTGAAGATGATACATACTGTTGGTGTTTCTATTTAACTAGTACGAAATTTGAAGTTGATGTTGATAACATTTTCTCTTCTTTATACTTTGAAAGAGTATTTATTCCAAGCTTTATTCATGGAACACCAGATGAAGCAATTGTTTCATTAAAAGAAGAATTAGTTCAAGATAAAAAACATATTGCTTTAATTGAAGGTGAAATTGAAAAATTTAAAGACGAAGTTGCGCAAGAAGTTGCAGGATTAAGTGAATACTATGATGTAATTCATAATAGTATGGAAGCTCGTAAATATGTTTTAGTTTTAGGAGAACGTTTTGTAATTACGGGATTTAGTGATGAAAGAGATGTTAATAAACTTGAAGAAAGCTTTAAGGGAGTTGATGTGGAAATTGATGTACGTCCTGCTCATAGTGACAAACGTTTAACTCCACCAACTAAAATTACAAACAACTGGTTTGTTAGACCATTTGGAATGTATGTTGAAATGTATGGAGTACCTGAATATTCAGGAATTGATCCAACACCAATTGTAGCAATTACTTATAGTTTATTATTCGGTATTATGTTTGGAGATGTAGGACAAGGTATTGTCTTAATCTTAGTAGGATTATTTGCAGCTAAACAATGGAAGATGCGTTTAGGAGAAATTGGAGTAAGAATCGGTATCTTCTCAACAATCTTTGGATTTATTTATGGTTCGGTTTTTGGAAATGAACATTTATTAAATCCAATGTTCCATGCTTTAGGATTTGAAGAAAAACCAATTGAAATTATGACGGCTGATTTTATTCCTATTTTATTAGTAACTGCTGTAGGAATTGGAGCTTTATTAATTATCTTCTCAATGTTGATTAATGTTGGTTTACAAATTAAGAATAAAAATTATATTGAATTATTCTTATCACAAAATGGAATTAGTGGATTAGTATTCTATGTAAGTGTCTTAGTTGGAGCAATTTGTCAAATTATTTTACAAATTCCTTTATTA
>CAZQJH010000046.1:0-10971 GCA_964593515.1 uncultured Erysipelotrichaceae bacterium | reverse complement strand
GTTATAAAATATATATAAACAACAATGGAGGAAGTATCATATGGACAACAGAGAAGAATTCTATGAAAACGATCAAGATGTGATTGTGGAAAAAGAAGCTTTAATTGAAGAAGCTAAAAAATTAGATGCGATTGAAGATCGTAATGAAGCAATGGCGCAAGTAAGAAACTTACAACGTAGATGGCGCTCATTATACTTCTGTGATTCTTATTTAGAAGAACAATTGAATCAAGAATTTGATTCATTAGTAGATGCAATTTATGCTAAACATCGTCAATATTATGATGATAACAAAAATGCTAAGTTAGCTTTAATTGCGGAAGCTGAAAAAGTAGCTAAAACTGAAAACTTTAAACACGGAAGTGAACAAATGGCTGAATTAATGACTAAATGGAAAGAAGTTAAATCAGCTGGTCGTGATGTTGATAATGAATTATGGGATAAATTCAATGCAGCACGTCAAGTATTCTTTGACCGTAAACAAAAACATTACCAAAATGTGGTAGCAAATTTTGAAAAAGCTAAAGAAATTAAAGAATTATTAATTAATGAAGCTAAAGAAGTTGCTTCAATTGAAAACTTTAATGAAGGTAGCGAAAAAATGCGTGACTTAATGAAACGTTGGAAAGAAGCTGGAAGTGCTGGTAAAGAACATGAAGAAGCTTTATGGGCTCAATTCTCAGAACATAACCAAACTTTCTATGACCGTCGTAAAGCTTACTATGAAGAATTACGTCAAAAACAAGATGAACATTATACTTTAAAACAAGATTTAGTAGCACAAGCTCAAGATATCTTAGATGGAAATGATTTTACTCGTGCTAATACACAAGCAATGGTTGAATTAGGAAAACGTTGGAAAGGTATTGGTTTCTGTGGTAAAGAAAGAGAAGAAGAAATCTATGCTGAATTTAGAGCAATTAACGATGAATACTTCGCTCGTTTAAAACAATACCAAGAAGAAAGAGAAGCAAACTTCCATCAACGTTTAGTTGATTCACGTAGTCGTAAACAAGAAATGATCAACAATCAAAAACGTCAAATTCAACGTTTAAACCAAGATTTAATTGGAGTTTACTCAGAACGTGAAGAAAAAGAAATCAAAGAAGAAATTGCGGATAAAGAAGCATTTATTAAAGAATTAGAAGCACAAATTGTTGAATTAGATGCGAAAATTGCTGAATAATGAACTTTGATAAGAAGAGGGAAACCTCTTCTTATTTTTTTGTTAATAAATTTAAATAATTGCTTCAAACTAATTTTGAGGTGAGTAATGAAAAAGTTAATATTTGATATAACTTGGATGTCATTTATTTTTTATGTAGTTATGTATTTATTAATAGGTGGAATTAGTCTTAGTTTGAAAGCTAATGAAGAAAAAATAATGTATTTAACTTTTGATGATGGACCAAGTGTTAATACTCAAGCCGTTTTAGATATTTTAGATAAATATCAAGTTAAAGCAACCTTCTTTGTAACTGCAACACAAAGGGATTATTTACCATATATTAAAACTATTTTTGATAAAGGTCATCAAATTGGGGTGCATACTTATAGTCATGATTATGCTACTATTTACCAAGATAGTGATGCTTTCTTTCAAGACATAAGTAAGATGAATCAAATTATTAAACAATATACCGGAAAAGAATCAAAATATTTACGTTTTCCAGGTGGTAGTAGTAATACTATATCTAAAAAATATTGTCTAAATATTATGAGTGAGTTAAGTGAATTAAGTAAAGCTAAAGGTTTTATGTATTATGATTGGAATGCTTCGAATGGCGATGGGGGGATTAATAAAAAAGTAACTAATTTAGTTAAAATTGGTAAAGAAGAAATAGGTAATAAACAAGAAGTAATGATGTTGATGCATGATGGAGCAGGTAATAAAGATACGATTGAAGCTTTAAAAGTATTATTACCATACTATATTGAACAAGGTTATAAATTTAAAGTAATTGATAATAATACTAGTGGTTTTCATCATCATATTGCAAATTAATAAAAATAAATGGTAAAATATAGGCGTTAGGAAGTGATATAAATGTTGAATGATACAATATGTGCGATTTCTACTGCCTATATTGATGGAGCAATATCAATTGTTAGGGTAAGTGGTGATCAAGCTATTGAAATTGTTGATGCAATTTCAAGTATTTCATTAAAAGATAAAGCTAGTAATACCATTTCATATGGTTTTATTATTGATCCAATAACTAAAGAACATGTTGATGAAGTCTTAATCTCTGTTTTTAGAGCACCTAAGACTTATACATGTGAAGATATTGTGGAGATTAATTGTCATGGTGGTCGTTTTATTACTAAGAAAGTATTACAATACTGTTTAATGCAAGGAGCACGTTTAGCACAACCAGGTGAATTTACCAAACGTGCTTATTTAAATGGAAGGATTGATTTAACCCAAGCTGAAGCAGTTCAAGACATGATTGATGCTACTTCTAATGAGACAAGTGGAATGGCTATGAATGCGATTAGAGGAAGTATTAAACAATTATTAGAACCATTTATTGAAAAGATCTTAGATATTATTGCGAATATTGAAGTTAATATTGATTATCCTGAATATGATGATGTGGAAATATTAACTAATGAAAAGATTAAACCAGTTGTTTTATCATGGTTAAATGAAATTGATGAAATATTAAAACGTAGTCAAAGTGGTAAGATTATTAAAGAAGGAATTCCAACGGCAATTATTGGAAAACCAAATGTTGGGAAAAGTTCTTTACTTAATGCCTTACTAGAAGAAGAAAAGGCTATTGTTAGTGATATTGCAGGAACTACGCGTGATATTGTAGAAGGATATGTTCGATTAGATGGTTTAACGCTTAATTTAATTGATACTGCTGGTATTCATGATACTGATGATAAGATTGAACAAATTGGAATTGAACGAAGTAAACAAGCAATTGATAAAGCACAATTAGTATTATTAGTCTTAGATGCTAGTCGTCCTTTAGATGAACATGATGAATTATTATTAGCTTTAACTAAAGATAAAAATAGAATTGTTATTTATAATAAAGCTGATTTATGTAATGAACAACATGAAGTAATGATTAGTGCTAAGGATAATGATATTGAACCATTATTAAATAAGATTCATGAATTATTTGATGATAATAAATTAGCTATTAATCAACCAATTCTTAATAACGAGCGTCAAATTGCTTTAATGATGAAAGCTAAACAATCAATGTTACAAGCTTTAGAAGCGATTAATATGGGCTTAGAATTAGATTTAGTCGAAATTGATATTCAAAATGCCTATAATTCATTAAAAGAAATTTTAGGTGAAGTTCATCGTGAAGATTTATTAGATACTTTATTTAGTAATTTCTGTTTAGGAAAGTAGGTGTCAAGATGAAGATTTGTGATACTCATTGTCATTTAACTTGTGATGAGTTATATCCGATGGCTGATGAATTAATTGCTAGAGCTAAAGAACATTATGTTGAACATATGTTAGTAATTTGTTGCACTCAAGTTGAATATGAACGTGCTTTATTATTACAAAGTAAATATCCTGAAGTGATTGATATTGCTTATGGTTTTTATCCTCATCAAGTTAATGATTTTAATGAAGATGATTACATCTATTTAGAAGAACAAATTAAACAACGTAAATTATGTGCTTTAGGGGAAATTGGTTTAGATTATCATTGGGATGATGTAAGTAAGGAAGATCAATTAGTGGCTTTTAAACGCCAAATGGATTTAGCTAGTAAATATGAAATACCAGTAGTAATTCATATGCGTGAATCAACCCAAGATAGTTTAAATGTTTTAAAACAATATCCTAAAGTAAAAGGTATATTACATTGTTATAGCGGTAGTATTGAAATTGCTCGTGAAGCGATTAAATTAGGTTATTTGATTTCCTTTGGCGGACCACTTACTTTTAAAAATGGTCGTAATATTTTAGAAGTATGTGATCAATTAGCTTTAGAAAATGTGGTTGTGGAAACTGATTCGCCATATTTAACGCCACATCCATATCGTGGTAAACGTAATGAACCAATGTATGTGGAAGTAACTTTTAATAAGTTATGTGAAGTTAAAAATGTTGATCAAGAAGTATGTGCTAAACAATTACAATTGAATTATTATAACTTATTTAAAGTTGAATATTAGGACTTATCAAAGGATAAGTCCTTTTTTTTGATAAAAAAAAGGAACCATATGGTTCCTAATATATGTTATTAAACACGGTGGTTGTGGTCTTCTTCGATATATTTAGATAAAGCATCTGATACTGGACGATCTTCTTCGATAGCTTTAATTACATCTCCTAATAATCCACCAACTGATAATACTTCCATTTCAGGATAATCGAATTTTTCAACATCATGTTCGATAGTATTTGTACAAACGAATCCTGATAAGTTAGCAGCTTTTAATCTTTCAATAGCTGGTCCACTTAATACAGCATGTACACAAGAAGCATAAACTCCTTTAGCACCTTTTTCATATAACATGTTGATACCAGCAGTTAAAGTACCAGCTGTATCTACGATGTCATCAACGATAACCGCAGTTTTACCTTCAACATCCCCTAAAATGTTCATGGCTTCAGCTACATTTGGTTTAGGACGACGTTTATCGATAATCGCCATTGGTGCTTGTAACATTTCAGCTAATTTACGAGCACGAGTAGTTCCTCCATGGTCTGGTGAAACAACAACGATATCGTCGATATTTTTTTCTTTAAAGTAGTTTCCAATAATTGAAATTGCGCTAATATCATCAGCAGGAATATCAAAGAACCCTTGGATTTGAGTTGCATGTAATTCCATTGTGATAATACGTGTAGCTCCTGCTTTTTCAATTAAGTCTGCAACTAATTTTGAAGTAATTGGTTGACGAGGTTTAGCTTTACGGTCTTGTCTAGCATATCCAAAGTAAGGTACTACAACAGTAATGTTACTAGCTGAAGCACGTTTACAAGCATCAATCGCAATTAATAATTCCATTAAGTTACTTGAAACTGGTGCACATGTAGATTGTACGATGAATACGTGTTTTCCACGTACTGATTCATTTAATTCTACTAAAATTTCTCCGTCTGAAAAGTGTTTTACATCACAATTTCCTAATGGTAAGTTTAAGCGATCAGCAATTTCTTTCGCTAAACCAACACTAGAAGTTAAGGCAAATACAACTGTTTTGTTTTCCATGTTCTCATTAATCCTTTCTCTGTTTATTTTTGTCTTTATATTTAGTCCCAAATCCTTTTATAATGGATTGTCTAGGACGGGCAATTCCCATATCCCCATCATCTACTGAATCGGTAATAGTTGAACCAGCAGCTAATACCGTATTTTCACCAATAGTAACCGGTGCAATTAAATTACAGTTACTACCAATAAAAGCTCCATTTTTAATTGTGGTACGGTATTTATATTTACCATCGTAGTTAACTGTAACTACTCCACAACCAAAGTTTACATCTTGACCAACATCACTATCTCCTACATAAGTTAAGTGAGCACATTTACTTCCATTCGCAAAGTTAGTATTTTTAAATTCCACAAAGTTTCCAATGCGAACATTTTGACCAACAAAGCAATTATTACGTAAATGAGACATCGGACCAATAGTCGTTCCATCATCAATCTCACTTTCTACTATTTTACTAGCATCAATGATAATATTATTGTGTAAAATAGCATTACGTAAGTAAGAATTAGCTAATATCTCACAATCAGTACCTATCTTAGTATTGTTTAAAAGACTAACATTAGGATAGATAATGGTATCCATACCAATTTCTACTAAACAACCAATATAAGTATTATTAGGATCAACAAGAGTAATCCCATTATCTAAATGATAATTATTAACAAATTCTTTTACTAATTGATTAGCTTTAGCTAAATCATGACGTGATTTAATTGTAAAAGCATCACTAGCATATTTAGTTTTACTTGGATGATAATATAAATCAAGATGTTGATTTAAGATAAAAGCATCATTTCCATTAACATAAGTAATATCATCATCAGCTTTTATCAAATTAGTTAATTCATTAGGTGAATATACATCTTCATTAGCAAAAGCTTTCTTAATTAAACCTTCATCATCATCTTCGATATAAATAGCATCAAATTCACAAGCTTTTAAATAATGTAAACAATAAGCTAAAAGAGATTGATCTAAAATCTGATGTAAACCAATGGGTTTATTACTTTTCATTGATTCTGATTTAATATTTTTAACAATCGCTAATTTCATAAGAATTACCTCCATCACTATTTTAACAAATTTCATATGTAAATTAAAGGGATTTTCCATAATTTAATAATTTGACAATGCTTTCTTATTAGTTTATGAAAACTTATCATAAATGTAAATTTTTACACTAAAAAACCCACACTTTTTAATGTGGGTTTAGTTGATTATAACTTAGCTAAAGCTTGTTTTAAGTCATTAAGAATATCTTCTTTATTTTCGATTCCGATTGAAAAACGAACAGTATTTTCATAAATATGTTGTGCTTCTAATTCTTCTTTACTTAATTGGGAATGAGTTGTAGTAGCTGGATGAATTACTAAGCTTTTCACATCCGCAACATTAGCTACAATTGAGAATAATTGTAGATTATCAATAAAAGCTTTAGTTTGCGCTAAGTCAGCATCTAATTCAATGGTAAAGATTGCACATCCACCTTTAGGATAATCTTTTTGGTATATATCATGATGAGGATGGGTAGTAATGGCTGGATGATTAATCTTTTTAACTTTAGGTGAAGCTTTAAATAAATCTAAAACAGCTAAAGTATTTTCATAATGACGATCCATTCTTAAAGATAGAGTTTCAATACCTTGAATTAATAAGAAAGCATTAAATGGAGATAAAGTAGCCCCACAATCTCTTAATATAACGGCACGTAAGTAAGTTATGAAGCAAGCATTACCAACTAAATCACTAAAGGTAGCACCGTGATATGAATCATTTGGTGTTGTTAAGAAAGGATAACGACCACTAGCTTGGTAATCGAATTTACCACCATCAATAACGACTCCTCCTAAAGTAACTCCATGTCCACCTAAGTATTTAGTAGCAGAATGAACCACAATATCAGCACCTAAATCTAAAGGACGATAGTTATATGGAGTAGCAAAGGTATTATCGATAACAACAACAATACCATGACGATGTGCAACTTCACTAATAGCTTTTAAATCACATAAATCACTATTAGGATTCGCAATACTTTCTAAGAAGATAGCTTTAGTATTATCTTGAATACTATTTTCTAATAATTCTAAATTATTAATATCAATAAAAGTAGTTTTAATACCATAATGAGGTAAAGTATGGGCTAATAAGTTATAACTTCCACCATATAAGTTTTCACTTGCAACAATATGACCATTATCTTGAGCTAAAGTTTGTAAAGTATAAGTTATTGCCGCAGCACCACTAGCTAAAGCTAAAGCACCAATCCCATTTTCTAAAGCACTAATCCGATTTTCTAATACTTCAACCGTAGTATTAGTTAAACGTGAATAAATATTACCACTATCACTTAAATTAAAGCGAGCTTGGGCATGATCACAATTATTAAATTTGTAAGCAGCTGTTGCATAAATAGGGGTAGCACAGCTATTAGTTAAAGCATCATTAATTTTTCCAGCATGAACTTGTAAAGTTTCAAATTGATATTTACTCATATTATTTTCCTCCTTAATCAATTATATTACTTCTAATTTATCAGCAACACATTCGACCAAAGCGGAAGTTATGTCTTAATAAGGTAATAAAAATATCAAACATAAGTATCACTTCCTTTTATGGTTAATATCATACTAATATGGTAGGATATTGTCAATAATAAATTATTATTTTATTAGCATTACTTATTAATTTATGTTATCATGTAGGCAAGTCCTCATGCATTTGGTATGAGCTTTTTGTACGTTATTAAAGGAGATAAAAGATGAAATTAATTGTTGGATTAGGAAACCCAGGAAAAGAATATGAATGGACAAGACATAATGCCGGTTTTATGGTTATGGATGAAATTGCGAATAGTTTAAACTGTAATATTGATCAAAAGAAGTTTAAAGCTTTAATTGGGATGTGTAATGTCCAAGGTGAAAAAGTTATCTTGATGAAACCACAAACTTTTATGAACTTATCAGGTGAAGCTATTGGGGAAGCAATGCGCTTTTACCAAATTGATTTAGATGATGTTTTAGTTATTTATGATGATTTAGATTTACCAGTAGGTAAGTTACGTTTACGAATGAAAGGTAGTGCAGGTGGTCATAATGGAATTAAATCAATTATTCAACATGTGCACAGTCAAGAATTTAAACGTATTAGAGTAGGAATTGATAAAGATCCACGTATCCCAGTTATTAATTGGGTTTTAGGTAAAATCAGAAAGGAAGAAAAAGAAGCGTTTGTAGCATCATTAAAAGAAGCAAGTGAAGCAGCAATTCATTTCATTAAGCATGATTTTAGTGAAACCATGAATACTTTTAATAAGAAATAATTTATGAAATATATCTTAGAAAAATTACAAAGTAGTGAAGCAGTTAATAGTATTATAAATGGAAAAAGTGGTTTAGGTAACTTAAGTATTGCGAATGAAGCCCTACTTTTAGCTAGTGCTTATTTAAAACAACCTAAAACTTATTTTGTAGTAAAAAGTAATACATATCAAGCCCAAAAATTATACGAAGCTTTAAGTGTTTTATTAACTGATGAGGTATTATTATTTACTTGTGAAGAATCCCTTCGTATTGAAGCTATTGCCACTTCACCACAAGCTAGAGTTAGTCAACTAGAAGTAATGGCTAAATTAGGTCAAGATAAACCATATATTTGTATTATTAATACAATGGCTTTAATTCGTTATCAACCTAGTCCTAAGATGTTTAACCAACACGTATTAAAACTTAAAATTGATGATGAAATAAGTATTAATGAATTAAAAAGAATCTTAATGGAAGCAGGTTATAGTAGTGTTTCTAAAGTTGATACACCTTTAACTTATGCTAGTCGTGGAGGAATTGTTGATGTTTACTCGGTTAATTATGAACATCCTTTACGAATTGAATTCTTTGATACTATCGTTGATAGTATTCGTTTCTTTGATGCGACAAGTCAAAGAACAATTGAAAAACTAAATGAAATCGAAATCTTACCGGCGAATACTTTACTATTTACCCCAGAAGAATTGGTTGAAATGAAAGAAAAAGCTACTAAACTATTAGCACAAGTTAAACCAGAAATGAATTTAGGTTATGCTGATTTATTAGAAGAACATGTCTTAGACGATTTAGATAAAATTGCTAATTATAGTAGTGAAGCTTATTTATATCGTTATTATGGTTTTTTAAGTGAAGGGGCTAGTATTATTGATTATCAAAAAGATGCGATGATTATTATATCTAACTTAGATGATATTAAAGATCAAGTAAAACATATCATGCAAGAAAGTATTACTTATCTACAAGAATTATTCCAAGAAGGTCAAGCTTTAGCTCGTTTTTCAATCTATCAAGATTTAGAACGTTTATTAAAGAAACATCATCATTTTGATATTAAGAAATTCCAAGATTATAAACATCCAGTAGATAGTGAATTTATTTTAGAAGATTATAGTCAAGTTGGTCGTGAACAATTAATTGAAGAATTAAAGTTACAAAGTAAAAATCAATGTATTTTGATTTGTTTAGAAAATAATGAATTACAAGAACTAAGTACTTATTTCCCTAATATCGAATTATTTGATGGTAATATTAAACCAGGTATTTATTATTGTGAACAATTATTCCATGATAGTTTATCATGGCCTAAACAAAAAGTAATGATTATATCTAGTAAAGACTTACTTAAAAAGAAGAAAGTCTTTACTAGATATGCTAATAAGTTTAATGATGCGGAAGTTTTAAAAAGTTATCAAGAATTACATGTAGGTGATTATGTAGTTCATCATAGTTATGGAATTGGTAAGTATTTAGGAATAGAAACTAAAAAAGTAGATGGTTTTCATAAAGATTTCTTAAAAATAGCTTATCGTGGTGATGATATCTTATATGTTCCAGTAGAACATTTTGATTTTGTTCGTAAATTTGTTTCTAAAGAAGGAGTAACTCCTAAATTAAATAAATTAGGAAGTAAAGAATGGGAAAAAACGAAAAAGAAAGTAAGTGAAAAAGTAGCTTTATTAGCTCAACGTTTAGTTAATTTATATGCTAATCGTGAAGAGAATATTGGTTATGCTTTTGAAGCAGATGATGAATTACAAGAAGCTTTTGAAGATGATTTTCCGTTCCAATTAACTATCGATCAACAACGTTCGATTTTAGAAATTAAACAAGATATGCAATCAAGTAAACCAATGGATCGTTTATTATGTGGGGATGTTGGATTTGGTAAGACGGAAGTTGCTGCCTGTGCGGCATTTAAAGCAGCCTCACAAGGAAAACAAGTAGCTTACTTATGTCCAACTACTATTTTATCTAATCAACACTATAAAACCTTTAAACAACGTTTTAAAAACTTTCCTTTACGAATTGAATTAGTTAATCGTTTTGTGAAAGCTAAAGATTTTAAAATAATCCAACAAGATTTAGCTAATGGTAAGATTGATATTATTATAGGAACTCATCGCTTATTATCAAAAACATTATGTTTTAAAGATTTAGGTTTATTAATTATTGATGAAGAACAACGCTTTGGAGTTGAACAAAAAGAAAAGATAAAAGAAATAACTAAAGGAGTCGATGTCTTATCATTAAGTGCAACCCCAATTCCTCGAACGATGCAAATGTCCTTAGTTGGGGTAAGATCAATGTCACATTTAGATACACCGCCATTAAATCGTTTACCAATTCAAACTTATGTAATTGAAAAACGTTTAGAAACAATTAAAGATATTATTGAGAAAGAATTAGCACGTAATGGACAAGTATTTTATTTATTTAATAA
>CAZQJH010000045.1:0-11005 GCA_964593515.1 uncultured Erysipelotrichaceae bacterium | reverse complement strand
CGCTACAATAAAAAGGTAAAAAGAAAGAGCATAGTACAAAGATAATCAAGTATTCATCAAAGCTAAAATAATCTAATTTACGATGAATAAAATTTGATATTCGCTCCATCTCATCACTTCCTTTCTACATTCATCTTCTTTTTTGATTATAACATTATCCTATCAATCAAGCAAATTATATCCTTAAAGAAAAAAGATAAGGTGTCTTATTACCTTATCTTAATGCTTTTAGTTGTCCTTCTAAATCGGCTACTTTAAGTTTTAATTCATTAATTGCCGCTGTGATATCTTCATTTTCTTCTTCTAATTCTTTAATGCGATCTTCTACTTCTTTAACTTTAGTTTCGTAATTACCATTCAACAATGTTGAAGTTTCATTAGCTGCATCAGCAGCTAATTTAGCTTGTTCATAAACGATTTGTTTTGAATCACGAATTGAAATTAAATCAGCATTTTCACTATCAGCATCTAAATTAGCTTGAGCTTCATCTAAGTCCATTTTCGCATTGTTTAATTTTTGGGCAGCTTCAAAAGCGGCATCAGCTGCTTCACTAGCTTTTTTATTATCTACATTATCTTCAGATAATAAATCATCTAATTTCTTTTGGTTTTTTTCGATTTCAGCTTCATTATTCTTATAAGTAGTTTCTTTTTCACTAATTTGTTTGTTATATGTTTCTAATTGTTTTTCTAATGATGCTATTTGTGCTTGATTATCTTCAATTTCATCTTTATCTTTATCTTCATCATCAAGTTTCTCTTCAACATCAGGTTCATCTACAGGATTTGTTACTGGTTTTGGTGTTGCGAAGATCATAACACAAGCAATAATAATTACTACAACTAAAGCTACAATTAAACCAATTAAAATATATTGTTTTTTCTTTTCATCATCAGTAGTTTCTTCTTCATCCTCATCATCAACTTCAACTTCTTCAGGATGGAAGTCAGTTGTTTTCATATCATGGATAATAGTTTTTTCTACTACTGGATTTACTTTAGTTTTTTCAACTTCACTTTCAACTTCATAATCAGCATCTTTAACTTCATCTTGTTGTTTATCAAGTTTCATTTTTTCTAATTGTTGATGTAAATCTAAACCTTTTTCATATTCATTTAAAGCATCATCTAAAATATCTCTTTCATCTTTCATGACAATTACTCCTATTCAATATTTGCCCCACGGGCTAATTTCATTTGGTCAAATGGGTAGAAAACATAAATATCTTTTCCTACGATTTGATCACGTTTAAATGTTCCCACACTGCGTGAATCTCGTGAAACAATACGATTATCTCCCATTAACCAATATTCACCTTCTTTTAAGGTTACTTCATTAAAATCAGTTGTGAAATAACCATACATTGCACGTTGTTCTTTAACATAGTCTTGATTTAAATAATCTTCAACTAAAGCTTTTCCATTTAAAAAAACAACATCATCTTTACAACTTATGGTATCACCAGGAATTCCAATAACTCTTTTTACCCAACATTCATTTTCGTTTTCGTTATAAACAACAACGATATCACCACGATAAATATCACCGGTTTTTTCTAAGAAAATATTCATAACCCCCATTGAACCATCATGTAGGGTTGGATACATACTATCCCCATCAACTTGAACTGGTTTCACAATAAAATTAGTTAAAACTAAAACAAAGATTAAACAAAAGACAAATGTTTTTAATAAATCAATTGCTTCCCCTTTAAGGTCAAAACCTTTATCCTCTTCTTCATTAGTTTCTTCTATTTCTTCAACCACATCATCAATTTTTTCTTCCATATTTAATCATTTCCTTTACTTAAAAAAAGAATCGTAACGATTCTTTTTAGGCGAAATCAAAAATGTCTTGATTGCGTACTTGAAATTCTTCAAAAACCGCATCAATAATTTTTTCATCTTCTACAGCTTCGATGCATGTATCTTCATCATCATATCCCACAACTTTAACAATAATTACTTCTTCGCTTTCTTCGTTATTTGGGGTAATACATGCATAACGGTCACCACCGAATTCGATAACATCTAAGATTTCAAATTCTAATTCTTGGTCGTTATCACCTAGTATTGTTACAATATTTTTTTCTTCCATTGTTATATCCTCCATTTACATCATTATTCTATGCCAAATTATATTCTAATGCAAGCATTTTAAGTAAATCTTAAGCTTCAAATTGATTAATAACTTCTTCTAATACTTCTGCTGCTAAACATACAGTATTAGCACAACCTACTTCTTTCGAAAAATGAATTGCTTTAATATTAGCACATAATCTAGAACCTAATTTATTTTGAAAAGCAATAACTAATTTTTGGGTTATTGTTCGTAAATTGGCACATTCATGAGCTTTGCTTTCCACATATTTACTACTAATTACACAACATGCTCCACTTAATGCTCCACAAACATCCCCAATTTGCATTCCACCACCAAAAGCAGCTACCATTTTCATATCATCTTCATGTAATCCTAATTCATAATATTCATTACCTGCATGAATTATGCTTTCAGCACAATTATATCCTTGTTGATAATATTTTAATGCTACATCTTTCAACATTTTAATCACCTATTTCCTAGGAAATACTTACTAGTAAATCCTTCATTTGTTGAGCTAAACCATAACATTTTTTAACTGGTAGTGAACAAATAGCCACTCGAATACCTTTATTAACTTTAACCGTAAAAATATGATTAGCCATTAATAATTCATGATATTTATCTCTTGTTTCATTATCCATTTCTAAAGTTACAAAGAAACCTTCTTTATATGGATAATATTTTAAACCACAAGCATCCGCTTCACTTGTGAAGATATTACTACGTTGTTTTAATAAATCAACATAATAAGCTTTTTCTTTTAAATATGCTTCTTGATGCTTAGTAGTTACTAAAGTAAAGTTATCCATGGCTGCATTAGGAATATTTGACCAAGTAGCTCTAGCTGCCTTTTCAAAGACAATTTCAACACTACGTACAATTTCATCATTTTTACCTAATAAAACAGCTGCCCCACAGCGTAATCCATATGAAGTTAATGATTTACTACAACTAAAAGCTACCACAATAAATACATTTTCACTAATGTTATCAAAACATTTCATGTAATCACGTGAATGTGGTAAATCATATGCAAAATCCATATAAGCAATATCATTTAATAAAACTACGGGACCTTGTTTTGATAAATCATTTAGAACTGCAATAACTTGTTGCCATTCTTCATTAGTTAATGAATAACCAGTTGGATTATGACAAGGATCATTAATAATAGCTACTACTTTACCTTGTTTAGCCATTACTTCACTACATACATCTTTAAAAGCTTCCACATTAAAGCCATTATCTTTAAATAAACTATATGTTTTTACCGCTAATTGATTCATTGTAGCCATTAAACGATAACTACCCCAAGCAATTTCAGGAATAATTAAAGTTTCGCCACTATCTAACATTTCTCCTACCGTTAAAGCTACTGCTCCTGTACCTCCAGCTGTTGCAATCACACTATGAGCTAAATTACATCCACTTGCTTCAACAACCCAGTTATATACTTGTTGACGATATGATTCATTACCAACAAAACTAGCTGCATAAGCGGCTTTAACTTCTTTATTAAGCTGATCATAAGTATTAAAAACCGTATCAAAAGCTACAATCTTTCCTTCTTCATCATATAAAGAACCAATTGTCGCATCAATTACTTGATCCCCATAAACTTCTTTATCCGCTTTAGCTTTTTTCACAATAGCAAATACTGTATCCTCAATTGGTGTTGTATCCACCACTTTTTTCACAAATTTTATCATTTTTCTATCCTCGCTTAAAATTTCCTAATATTTTGACTTTCTCACAAGTTTCATTTAATTCTTTAATCATTGCCTGTTCTTTTTCATTAAATAAGTTTCCTTCTACTTCTACATAGAAATAATATTCCCATGGTCTAGATTTTAATGGACGTGAAATAATACTTCGCATATTCAAACCATAAGAAGCAATAATATTCATCGCATGAGCTAATGTTCCTGCTTGATGATTAACAACAAAAGCTAACGCAAACACATCACCATCTTCTTCTAAATTCTTACTTAAAGCAATAAATCTAGTGGTATTTTGACTTGATGAATTAATATCTTCAGCTAATATTTCTAAACCATATAAACTAGCATTTTCTTTAGAACCAATGGCTGCTTTACTTTTATCATTACATTTTGCTACATATTCCGCAGCCATAGCAGTATTAGGATAAGGTATTAAATCATAATTACGACCTTGAAGAAATTGCTTAGATTGATTAATAGCATGATCTTTTGAATATACTTCTTTAATATCTTCTAACTTAGCTCCTTTAATTCCTAATAAATTTTGTGATACAGTTAGTAAATAATTTTTCGCAATATATAAATCATCATATTGAATTAATAAATCTAATACTTCCCCAATTTCACCTGAATAAGTATTTTGAATTGGTACCATTCCATAAGCTATTTCATTATTTAATACCGCTTTAAAGACATCTTCAAAAGTCGTATAATTCTTTAACTTATAATCAGGAAATAAAGCCATGGTCGCAATATGCGAAAATGCTCCTTTAGCTCCTTGATAACCAATATATTCTTCATGAATAACACTTTTTTGATAATCACGTGAAATAGCCATTAAGTTTTGCATATAAGTTTCATAATATGAACGATATTTCACATCCTTAATCTTTTTCACATTATTTTCAATCACAAAAGCTTCACGACTAGTATCTAAAATAGGTAAACCTTGTTCTTTCTTATAAGCTACCACATCTTCCACTGCTTGCATTCGTGCTTCAAATAACTTAGCCATTTCTTCATCTATTTCATTAATTTTAATACGTGCTTGTTCTAATTTATTCACCTTAATCCCCCACTTATCTTCATTATTATACACCACTTAATAAGTAATCTCAAATGATTGTGAAAGTTTTTTTGAAAATAAGTATGAAACAAAAGTAAAAACTTGAAAAAGTGTTGCATTTCTTATATTATTATATTAATGTGGAGGATTATATTATGAAATTACATGTTAATCTACAAGAACGTAGTTATGATATTATTATGGAAAAAGGAGTTATCAATCATTTAGGTGATTATATTAACTTACAACGTAAAGTTATGATTATTACTGATGATAATATTCCTAAAAGTTATTATGAAACTATTCTTAAACAATGTGAAGAAGGATTTGTGGAAGTTATTCCTCATGGTGAAGCTAGTAAATCATTAAAGATGTTTGAATACTTATGTACATCTTTACTACAACATAATTTTAATCGTAAAGATTGTATTATTGCCTTAGGTGGAGGGGTTATTGGTGATTTATCTGGTTATGTGGCTAGTAGTTATATGCGAGGAATTGATTTTATTCAAGTTCCTACTACAACTTTATCCCAAATAGATTCAAGTATTGGTGGTAAGGTAGCAATTAACTTAGGTGAAGTTAAAAATATCGTTGGTGCTTTTTACCAACCTAAAGCCGTCTTTGTGGATGTGGAAACCTTAAAATCATTACCTAAACGTCATTTTTATAATGGTTTAGTTGAAGCTTTAAAAGCTGGAATGATTTATGATGAATCATTATTCAATATCTTTGAATATGAAGATATTGAAACTAATCTAGAAACTATTATTTATAAATCATTAATGGTTAAGAAAAGTGTCGTTGAACAAGATGAAAAAGAAGAACACTTACGTAAAATCTTAAACTTTGGTCATACGATTGGTCATGCTATTGAAAGTTATTTCCATCTTGATACTTATTATCATGGTGAATGTGTAGCCTTTGGGATGTTATACTTTACTAATGATGAAATTAAAGCAAGATTAAAACCTATCTATAATAAATTACATTTACCTAGCTTACCTGATTTTGATCAAAACCAAGTTTTCAACTTATTAACTAAAGATAAAAAAGCTAATCATAATGGGATTAATATTGTCTTAGTTGAAGAAATTGGTAAAGCACAAATTAAACAATATTCATTTGCGAAACTTAAGGAGATTTTGTCATGAAAAATACATTTGGAAATCAATTTACCATCACAATCTTTGGTGAAAGCCATGGCGAACAAATCGGTTGTGTAATTGATGGTTTAGCCCCTGGAATTAAATTAGATTTAGCTTTTATGAATTCAATGATGGATAAACGTAAAGCTAAAGGAAAAATATCAACTAAACGTCATGAAGGTGATGAAATTAAAATTGTTAGTGGTTATTTTGAAGGATATACTACTGGTACTCCTTTAACCATTTTAATTGAAAATACGAATACTAAAAGTAAAGATTATGAAAAAACTAAAAATCGTTTACGTCCATCTCATGCCGATTATAGCGGCGATGTGAAATACTTAGGTTATCAAGACTATCGTGGCGGTGGTCATTTCTCTGGGCGCATTAGTGCTCCTTTAGTCGCTGCAGGAAGTATTGCTATGCAAGTCTTAAATGAAATGGGTATTAAAATAGGAAGTCATATTCTTACTTGTGCGAAAGTAAATGATGATTGTTTTAGTCAAAACCAACAAGAATTAAGTAAGCAAATTGACCAACTTAATAAACAAGACTTTGCTTTATTAAATAGTGATAAAGCTAAAGAAATGTTAGCAAATATGGAAGAAATTGCAGATGCAGGTGATAGTGTTGGTGGTATCTTAGAAAGTGCTATTATTAATGTACCAGCTGGAATTGGTGAACCTTTCTTTGATTCATTAGAAAGTAAAATAGCTCATTTAATCTTTAGTGTTCCAGCCGTTAAAGGAATTGAATTTGGTTTAGGTTTTGACTTTGCTAACCAATTAGGAAGCGAAGTTAATGATGCTATTATCTATGAAAATAATCAAGTTCAAACCCTTACTAATCATAATGGAGGAATTAATGGCGGAATTGCCAATGGAATGCCAATTACCTTAAAAACCGTTATTAAAGCAACACCATCCATTTATAAACCACAACAAACAATTGATAAAGCAACTAAAGAAAAAGTAACCTTACAAATTGAAGGTCGTCATGATCCAGCTATTATCCATCGCGCACGTATCGTAGTTGATGCTTGTTTAGCTATTGCAATATTAGATGCAATTATGGAACGTGAAGCTACTTTATCAATGAGAGGAGATAAACGTTATGAAAGCAAAAATTAGTCCAAGTATCGTTAAGGGAAAAGTACATATTCCTCCTAGTAAATCAATGGCTCATCGTTCTATTATTTGTGCTTCTTTAGCTAAAGGAAAAAGTATTATTTCTAATGTTGCTTATTCTAAAGATATTATTGCGACAATTGATGGAATGCGTCAATTAGGAGCACATATTGATACTTATGATGATTATGTAGTAATTGAAGGAATTAATGACTTTAATCACTTACAAAGTAATAATATCTTTTGTAATGAATCAGGTTCTACCTTACGTTTCTTTATTCCAATCTTTTCTTTAACAAAACAAAAGATTACCTTTAGTGGAGCTGGTCGTTTAATGCAACGTCCCCAAACTATTTATGAAGAAATATTTACTAAACAAGGTTTATCTTTTAAACAAGATAAGGAAACAATTACCATTGATGATTGTTTAAAACCAACTAATTATGAATTAGCTGGTGATGTTAGTTCACAATTTATTTCTGGTTTATTATTTACTTTACCATTATTAAATGGTGATAGTACAATTCATATTAAACCACCATTTGAATCTAAGTCTTACGTCTTATTAACAATTGAAATGTTACAACGTTTTAATATTAATATTGAATGGTTAGATGATAATACCTTAAAGATTAAAGGTAATCAAGCTTATCAAGCTTGTGATTATACCATTGAAGGAGATTATTCCCAATTAGCTTTCTTTGCTGTTTTAGCTGCTATCAATCATGATTTAGAAATTAGCGGTATTAATCATGATTCTAAACAAGGTGATAAACAAATTATTGATATCCTAAAAGATTTCAAGGTAAAAATTGAACCAATTGACCATGGTTATAAAGTATATAAGAGTGAATTAAAAGCATGTGATATTGATTTAGCTAACTGTCCTGATTTAGGACCTATTCTTTGTATTTTAGCTAGTTTTGCGAAAGGAAAAACAAAAATATATCATGCTGCTCGTTTACGTATTAAAGAAAGTGATCGTATTCAAGCTATGGAAGATGAATTGAATAAATTAAACCTCAACATTTCATCTACTTATGATGAAATATTGATTGAAGGTTTAACTTTCAATGATTCATATCAAGTATATAGTGCTCACAACGACCATCGCATCGTTATGGCTTTAAGTGTTTTATTAAGTAAAATTAATCATGGTGGTTTAATTGAAGGAGCTCAAGCAATCGAAAAAAGTTACCCTACCTTCTTTGATGATTACCAATTAATTAATGGAAAGGTGGATATCTATGATTAAACAAGATACTAACTTTTTAATTGTTGGTTTAGGATTAATCGGTGGTAGTTATGCCATGGGTTTAAAACAAAAAGGATATCATGTTAATGCGATTGATATTAATCAATTAAGTATTGATTATGCTTTAAAGCATAATCTTATTGACGAAGGAAGTACTTTTAATATTGAATTAATCCAACAAGCTGACTTCATTATTTCCGGTTTATATCCAAATACAATGATTGAATGGTTAACTAACTACCAACAATATATGAAACCTAATACTTTTATTAGTGATGTTAGTGGGGTTAAACAATCCATTGTTCCTAAAGTAAAAAGTATTTTACGTGAAGATTTACGTTTTATTGCTTCGCATCCAATGGCTGGTAAAGAAGTAAGTGGCGTTAAATATGCTGATTGCGAAATATTTAAAGAAGCTAACTTTATCATTACCCCTACCGATGATAATACACAAGATGATATTGAAACTTTAAAACAATTCGCAACTATTTTAGAATTTAAAAATATCTCCGTATTATCCCTTAAAGAACATGATGAAATGATTGCTTTTGTTTCACAATTAACTCATGCGATAGCTGTATCATTAATGAATGCTAGTGATGATCCTGATTTAGTTAAATATACCGGAGATAGTTTTAGAGATTTAACTCGTATTGCTACCATTAATGAAAACTTATGGAGTGAATTATTCTTTGCGAATAAAGAAGCTTTAATTAATGAAATCGACAACTTTGAACAACAATTATCATTATTAAAAAATCACTTAATTAATAATGATAAAGAACAACTACAAGAAATGTTTATTACTTCTACGATTCGTCGTAAACGTTTCAACAAATAATGGTGTAACCTTATCATATGATAAGGTTACACCACTTTTTAATTATTCGAATAATGTATCAAATAAATCATTAATTATTTCTTTATAATGATCATCTAATCCATCATTACTTTGACTAATTGCTTTACCTCTTGTTTCTAATACTAATTGATAATGACAATCAAGATAATCAAATTCCATTCGATAATCATATCCATAATCATTATTATATTTAACTAACTCAAGATAAACATCAATTCCTTTAATATCTAAATTATAACTAAAAGGAATACTAGCATAACTTGTATCACCAAGCTTACCTAAATTATAACCATTATCATTATCACAAGCTACTAATAATACCCAATAAGTTTCATTTTCATTTGCATGATATTGATAACGTTGTGAATATGTATCCTCTTTAGCAAAAATAAGTGCGGTTGGATTATGATTCATATTATGAACAAAATACTCTTCTAAGACACTTTCATCAATATTATCTTGAATATGAAAATGATTCTTAAATTCTGCTTGGGTATATGGTGATTTACCATTATAAGAAACATTAGCCCCAAATAGCATTAAAGCAATAATAACCACAATAATTATTAATGCAACAATTAAACTTTTAGTTTTTTTCATAAGCATACCTCCCATGATTATATTTACATAATATAAACAATTCCTGAAGTCCAACTAACATAGATAACTACAGCATAATCATCTTTATCAACATTACTTACGCATTTATATCTATCTTCTGTTGTTCCATCTTTATCAATATATTGATATGCAGTTACCCAATGATCCCCTTTATTAGAACCAAGCATAGTTAATAATCCAATACAAACAGGATATCCTTTATCAATTGATTTTTGAGCTGTACTAAAAGTAGTTAAACCATATCCAGCTCTATGACCATCACTTTGATAAGAATACTTAGTAAGATATTCATTTACTCCACCACATACTTCAATAGGGATAGTTCCATTACGTCCTTTATCAATATAATTATATAGAGTTGTAATCAATTTTTCTGGACTTTCTGATCCCTTAGTTCTAATACTACTAGGTACATAATCAGCATTAACATAATCTTGTAGATAAGCCAACATAATTGCAGCTGATATAGTACCACAAATACCTTTTTCAGAATACCCACTTGAAGATGGATAATTGCTAGTTGAATTAATCCATTTACCAGAATCATACCTTGAAAATCTACCAGGTACAATTCCTGTCCATTTGTTATACGTTCTTATATTATTATTTAAATCTGATTTACTATTAACAATATTTCTATTTAGTTTAATTAATTCATCTGAAACACCTAATGGATTTGAAGATTTTGAATATAGCATAGCTTCATCTACTTCTAAATAATTAAATGGACCTCCATATACCCACAATTTATTTGCATCGTAATCAATATATGGATTTTTATCCGTTAGAATATTATATTCAGAAATAATTTGATTAGTCAAACTAACTATAGCATACCCCTTAGAGAAATCAACTAATAAATAGTTTGGATTTAGTTCTACATCATAAAGTACATGATACGAATTAATGTCTAAATTGATATTTTCGTCATTTTCAATTGTTTGTTTTACTTCATTTGCCGCAACAACATAATCACTTTCTATATCAGCCTTAGTTTTTATAAAATTAACTGGACAAATACTTGCAACTAACAACATAATACATAATATTATCTTTTTCATATATAGTCCTTTCTTTGAAATGTATAATATCTTAATT
>CAZQJH010000044.1:0-11010 GCA_964593515.1 uncultured Erysipelotrichaceae bacterium | reverse complement strand
GATTTAATGTATGCTTTACCTAATCAAAGTATGCAGCATTGGCAAAAAGATTTAGAAATTATTACTAGTTTAAATATTCAACATATTTCTTTATATTCATTAACGATTGAACCTAATTCATATTTTGGACGTAATCATATTGAAAAAGGTGATGATGAATTAGAAGCTGATATGTATGAATATGCTATTGATTATTTAGAAAGTAAAGGTTTTAAACAATATGAAATTTCTAATTTTGCTTTATTAGGATATGAATCTAAACATAATCAAATGTATTGGAATTATGAAGATTTTGTTGGAATTGGTTGTGGAGCTAGTGGTAAAGAAGAACATATTCGTTATAATAATACTACTAACTTTTTAACTTATTTTAAAGATGAAAATGAACGAGAAGAAATTCATTTAAATCATCAAGATGAATGTTTTGAAATGATTATGATGTCTTTAAGATTAAAAAAAGGATTAAATATTCAAAAATTTAATGATAAAATGAAAGTGTCGATTTTTGATTTATATCAAGATGTTATTGATGATGAAATAAATAAAGGAAATTTAGAAATAGTTGATGGCTATTTAAGAGCTAGTCAAAAAGGTTATTGGTTATTAAATGATATTTTAGTTAATTTTATGCCATAAGAAAGGATGATTAAATGGATGGTTTATTATTAGTACATAAAGAAGTAGGAATGACTTCTTTTGATGTAATAGCTAAACTTAGAAAAATCTTAAAAATGAAAAAGATTGGACATAGTGGTACTTTAGATCCAAATGCAAGTGGCGTTTTATTAGTTCTTTTAGGTAATGCGACTAAGTGTTTACCTTATTTAGAAGATATTGATAAATGTTATGTAGCTACGATGGAATTAGGAAAAAAGACCTTAAGTGATGATATTTGGGATGAGGTTTTAGCTGAAAAAGAAGTAGTACCAATTACTAATTTTCAAAATCTTTTAGATCAAATGAAAGGTAAAATTAAACAGTTACCACCATATATTGCTTCCATTAAGATTAATGGAAAAAAACTATATGAATATGCAAGAAATCATGAATTCATAAAACGTCCTTTAAGAGATGTGGAAATATATGATATTAAAGTATTAGATGAAGCATCATTAAAGTTTTTTACGCATTGTAGTAGTGGTACATATGTACGTTCAATTTGTCGTGATGTTGCTGAATTGAGTGGTAATTATGGCGCAATGTCTTCTTTAGTACGAACTAAAGTAGGTCGTTTTTCTTTAGAAGATTGTTATACTTTAGCTGATATTGAAGCAGGTAATTATCAATTATTAGGGATTAAAGATATTTTATCTCATTATCCAATGATCCAATGTCCTTGTGTTAAAGATGTGAAAAATGGTAAACGGATTAAATTAGATATTGATGAAGATGAAGTTGTTTTATTAGATAATGATGAAGCAATTGCTATTTATAAACGAATTGAAGGCAATATATTTAAATGTGAAAGAGGGTTGTGGTAAGATGGAATTAGTTCGTGTTAATATCCATAATCAGGTTGAATTTAAAAAACAATGTGTAGCTTGTATTGGCTATTTTGATGGTCTTCATTTAGGTCATCAAGCTTTAATTAGTAAGGTTGTTGAAATAGCAACTAAGGAAAACTTAGTACCAGCCTTAATTACTTTTGATCCCGATCCTTGGGTAGTTTTAAAAATGCTTAAAGATATTCCACATATTACACCGATGGAAGAACGTATCCAAATAGCTGAAAAATTAGGAATCAAAAAATGGATTATCTTAGAATTTGAAAAAGATATGGCTAAACTAAGTGTAGATGATTTTCATCATTTTGTTTTAGAACCTTTAAATGTTCATACTTTAGTTTGTGGTTTTGACTTCCATTATGGAAATAAAGGAATGGGTAATGTTGAAACCTTAAAACAACAAGATGTCTTTAGGGTTGAAGTAGTTCAACCAATCCAACAAAATGATTTAAAAATATCTTCAACTAGAATTGAAGAATGCTTACGTAAAGGACAAGTAGAAGTTTGTGAAACATTAATGAATCGTCCTTACTATTTTAAAGGGGAAGTAATCAAAGGGAATCAAATCGGAAGACAATATGGTTATCCTACTGCTAATTTAAAATTAGTTGATCATTATATTGTCCCAATGAACGGGGTTTATATTTGTAGTGTTGAAGTTAAAGATAAAACTTATGGTGCTATAGTAAATATTGGACATAATCCAAGTTTTAATTATCAAAGTAAAAAAAGTATTGAAGTTTTTATTCTTGATTTTAATGAAGAAATTTACCAAGAAATAATTAAGGTTAACTTTTATAAATTTGTGCGTAGTGAACAACAATTTGAAAGTATGGAAGCATTAAAAAAAGAATTAAATTTAAATCAACTACAAGCCCGTGAATATTTTAAACTAAGAAAGGAATTGTTGAAATGCGCTTAAAAGTATTTGATGTAATTGATGAAGCCTTAGATCTTTTAGAATATAATAGTGCGGTATATGGAGTGGTTGAATTTGATTTGGCAGAAACATTAAAAGCTATTTTAGTTGATGCAGATATGGTAGCTGATATATCATCACGTGTTAAAAGTAAAGAATCATTACGAGAAAAGATTATTCGTAATGGTTTATATAAAGAATATAGTAGTGGTCAAGATATTTTAGATAATTTATCTGATGTTATTGGTTTTTTAATTAAATGTCGTTTTATTGAAGATGAAGAAATTCTTTTTAAGATGCTTAAAGAAAAGATGAATTGTGTAAGTGAAGATGGTAGTTATTATCATGAAGAGGCTCCTTATTTTCATTTATTCTTAGGGGTTGATCAACCATTAACCCAAAAAAATGGTTTTAGTTTATATCGAATTGATGGTTATTATTTATATGATGATTGGAAAATTAATGTTGAATTACAAATTAAAGCCTTAGTTCATTCATTTTGGGGTGATATTGAACATAAATTAGTATATAAGAATACTAACTTTTATGTATATGATGATTTTGTGAAACAATTATTAGCAACTATTCATGCTAATTTAACTATTACTAATCGCCAATTACATATTATTTATGAACAAATGCAAAATAATGAAAACATCGGTTCAGTATTAGATGGAGGTATGTTTGAACAACAAGTTTGTAAATCAATTAATGATTTATTTAACCGAAAAATGAATGAAAGTATGGGATTTACCTTAAATGTGAAGAATACTTCGATGATTTTAGGGCATTATATTTATGAAAAAGATTTTCGAGATATAAATTCTAATAGTGATCCAACGGCTTTAATGTATCAAATCTTTTCTAAATTAAATCAATTAGAAATTGATTTTGAATATGAGATTGAAATGGAAACTAATTTAGTTTCTAAAAATCGTTTTATTCATATTTTAGGTAATTATTTGATTAGCGTGATGAATGATGATTATGATTGGTATGTCTTCTTTAGAATGTTATTTGCTATTGAACCAGGTAATAATATTGAAGATTTTACTTTATTCTTAGAAGTTATTAAGAATTATTTAATTGATACTTATTGGTTAAGAAATACTTTTAAAAAGCTTAATCAAAATGAACGGGAGTTATTACATGATGAATGTGAAATGTTATTGGCTAATTCATTAAGTGAAGTAGGTAGTATTAAAATCATTCATGATGAAAAAATGGCTTTAGTAAAAAAATGTTTTGTGGAATTTGTCGAAGAATTAGAAAGTCGAGTTATTTCATATCATGATTTTATGTTTTATCAAGGAGCATATTATGATGAATGGATGAAACGTATTGGTGAAATCTTCTAGACATGTTATAAGCTTATTGGCATATAATATGCTAGGAGGTTAGGGATGAATAAAGCTTGTGTTTTATTTGTTAGTATGTTTTCACTTGTCTTATTATTATCAGTTTATTATGTTAGTATGGATCATGAAGAAGTTAGTAAAGTAGCGATTCAACCTAAAACGATGAAAGTACAAGCGGATAATTTACAAGAAAAGATTAATGCGAAACTCAACTTACTAATTAATAGTTGTAATGAAATTGTTGCGAATGATAAAAGTAATGAAGAAGCTAAAAGTAAAGCGTTAAATGATATTGATACGTATAGGCAATTAATTGAATTACAAAATAAAATTGTTGATGAAGCAAGTAAACAAGGCTATAAAATAAGTGTTGAAATTAAAGATGAAATTGCTTATGTTAGTATCTTTGAACAAGAAGATAATAAACAATTAGCTAAAGATGTCATGGATTTAGTTTATGCCTTGCTTAAGGGACAATATTTCGTTGAAGTTAGTTTTCAATGATGAATCCTTTTCTTGCAATCAATGATTAAAGTTGTTATAATAAGGATAGGGTGATGAATATGGCGCAAGAATATGTAGCAATTAAAGAAAATAATCAAAATGGAATTATTGCTATGAGTAAAAGAGTTTTTCAAAGTATTGCGAAAATCGCAATTGAAGAAGACGATAATTTGAAAATAGCAACCAAAAATGGACTATTTAGTGATGCATTAAGTTGCAAGGTAGTCAATGATCAATTAGTCTTAACAGTTAATGTTAAAATTAAGAACGGAGCTAACGTTCACGATACTTGTGCAAAAGTACAAGGAAGAATCTTTGAAAATATAGAACATATGTGTGGATATCAACCTGATATGATTGATATTCGTGTTGTTGGCTTTATATTTTAAGAAATCCCTTGTGGATTTCTTTTTTATTTTAAGGAGGTTGACATATGGGTGTAGATATCAAAGATTGCTTAGTGGTAGCTATTAGTTCACGTGCTTTATTTGATTTACATGATGAAAATCAAATTTTCGAAGAACAAGGTTTACAAGCTTATAGTAATTATCAGTTAGATAATGAAGAAGTTATTTTAAAACCAGGTAGTGGTTTTCCCTTAGTTAAAGCTTTACTAAAATTAAATAGTAAAGAACAAAAAAGAGTTGAAGTAATTATTATGTCACGTAATTCAGCGGATACTTCTTTACGTATTTTTAATAGTATTGCTCATTATGGATTAGATATTACGCGTGCGGTTTTAAGTAGTGGTAGTGCCTTGAATAAATACTTAAAAGCATTTGATGTTGATTTATTTTTAAGTGCTGATGAAGATGATGTAGTGCAAGCAATTCAAAATGGCTTTGCTGCTGGGTTAATTTATCCTTCATCTACATATGATTATCAAGAAGATAATCAAATTAGAATTGCCTTTGATGGTGATGCCGTTATTTTCTCTAATGAAGCGGAAGAGGTTTTCCAAAAAGATGGTTTACAAGCTTTCCAACAACATGAAAAAGAGAAAGCGGATATGTTATTACCAAAAGGTCCATTTGCTAATTTCTTAGCGACAATTTCGAAGTTACAAGCTGAATATGATAATGGAGAAGAACTGATTCGTACTGCTTTAGTAACGGCTAGAAATGCCCCAGCCCATGAAAGGGTAATTAAAACCTTAAGAGCTTGGAATATTCGTATTGATGAAGCCTTTTTCTTAGGAGGAATTGAAAAAACTAAAGTTTTAGAAGCTTTTGGTCCTCATATCTTTTTTGATGACCAAAGAAAACATATTGAAAGAGCAAGTACGGTAGTACCTAGTGCTCAAGTACCATGGATTAAAGAAGGAGAATAGAAGATGAGCGAAACAAAAACACAAACAAGACATACGTTACGTAAAAATGCTATGATTGCCATTTACCAACATTTATTATCAGGTAAAGATATTAAACAAGCTGTATATGATATTTGTGGTAATGAAGTAGATGGATTCTTATATACAATTACGATTGAAGCAATGCAACATAAAGATCGTTATATTGAAAGTATTAATAAAGCTTTACGTAAAGATTGGACTTTTAATCGTTTAGGTTATGTAGAACAAGCTATTTTATTAATTGCTGCTTGTGAATTAGATTTAGAACATGCTGCTCGTAGTATTATTATTAATGAAGCTATTACATTAGCTAAACAATATTGCGATGATGAAGCTTATAAATTAATTAATGGAGTTTTAGATAAACTATGAGATCTATGTATTCAGTCTATGATTTGATTCACTACTTAAAAGGAAGTATCGATCAAGATTTGAATCTACAATCTATTTTAGTTAAAGGTGAAGTTTCTAACTTTACTAATCATCGTAGTGGTCATTGGTATTTTACCTTGAAAGATAGTAAAGCTAAGATTAACTGTGTAATGTTTGCTAATTATGCATGTCGTACTCCTTTCTTATTAAAAGAAGGTATGAAAGTAATTGTTAGTGGAAGTGTATCAGTTTTTGAAGCTAGTGGTTCTGTTCAATTATATGTGACTAAAGTTAATATCGATGGGATTGGTGAGCTTTATTTACAATTAGAACAAAGTAAACAAAAACTATCAGCGATGGGTTTATTTGATGCTAGTCGTAAGAAAGCATTACCTAAATATCCAATGAAGATTGCGATTGTTTCGGGGAAAGAAAGTGCAGCTTTAGCTGATGTTTTAAGTACGATAAATAAACGTTGGCCAATCGCAACCTTAGATTTATATCCAACATTAGTGCAAGGTCTTAGTGCTAGTAAAGAGATTATTAAGACTTTACAACATGTTGATAATCTAGGTTATGATGTTATTTTATTAGTTCGTGGTGGAGGAGCTATTGAAGATTTATGGTGTTTTAATGATGAACAATTAGCCCTTACGATTGCTAAGATGCAAAGTGTTATTGTTACTGGAGTAGGGCATGAAAGTGATACTACCTTAGTTGATTATGTAAGTGATGCAAGAGCTAGTACACCTACTTTTGCTGCTCAAATGGCTACCCCAGATAAAAATGAAGTCTTATATAATCTAAATCAATATAAACGTTATTTAAATCAATATATGCAACATGAATTAGATTATGCTACCCAAGAATTATATAAGATCCAACAACATCGTTATTTTAAAGATCCTCTTACTTATGTAAGAGATCAAAAGATGAGTGTGGAAATGTATGCAACTAAATTACAACATACATTTGAAAATATGATGGCTAATAAATTGATTTTTAAGCAAGATTATGAAGCTTTAATTAAAGCTAGTAAACAACAAATGCTTTATAAAAGTCAATTATTAACAAATAAAAAACAACGCTTAATTGATGCCTTTAATGCATCATATAAACAACATATTAATGATTATACAACTAAAGTTAATCTATTAGATGCTTATAGTCCACTTAAAAGTTTAAAACGAGGATATGGAATTGCTTTTAAAGATGATCATATTATTAAATCTATTAATGATATTGAAATTAATGATGAAGTTAGTTTTAAATTAAGTGATGGTAAATTGATTAGTAAAATCATTGATATTAGGGAGGAATAAAATTATGAGTAAAGAACTTAAATTTCAAGAAGCAATGAAACGCTTAGATGAAATTGTTTCTTTATTAGAAAAAAATGAGATTGAATTAGAAGAATCAATCACTTTATTTGAAGAAGGTTTAAATTTAGTTAAGAATTGTGAAGATAAATTATCTAACTTTGAACAAAGAGTTAATACCTTAATGCAAGATTATCAAGGAGAATAATTATGGAACGTTTTAATGATTATTTAGCCCATAGTTTAGATTCATTACATGATTCTAAGGTTAAAGATGCAATGTTATATTCTTTATTAGGTGGAGGTAAACGAGTTAGACCGGCATTATTATTAGCCACTTTACGTTCATTTAATATTGATGAACAATTAGGATATAGTGCAGCTAGTGCTATTGAAATGATTCATACTTATTCACTTATTCATGATGATTTACCTGCGATGGATAATGATACATTACGTCGTGGTAGACCAACTTGTCATGTGCAATTTGATGAAGCAACCGCAATATTAGCTGGAGATGGTCTATTAACGCAAGCTTTTGTTGAAGCAAGTAAAAGTAAAGCTATGCAAGAAATTATTCCTTATATTGCAACTTATAGTGGTAGTGATGGAATGATTTTAGGTCAAAGCTTAGATTTAAAATATGAAAATATGAACGATATTACCATTGAGCAATTAAAAGAAGTACATTACTATAAAACTGGTAAATTATTAACTTTACCATTAATATGTGCTTGTTGTATTGCTGATAAACAAGAATTTATTCCAACTTTTGAAAAAATTGGGATGATGGTTGGTTTATCATTCCAAATTCAAGATGATATTTTAGATGTAACTTCATCGGAAGAAGTATTAGGGAAAAATATTGGTAGTGATGATGAAAGTAATAAGACAACTTATGTTAAATTATTAGGAATTGAAGAAGCTAAAAAACAAGCAGAAAATTATTATGATGATGCGATGAGTTTATTAGCTGAATTACCATTAGCTACTAATGATTTGGAAGAAATATTTGCTCAATTGAAAAATCGAAACAAATAGGAGGTTTTTTATGAACCTATATGATATAAAATCACCTAATGATATTAAAAATTGTTCAATTGAAGAGTTAGAACAACTTTGTGAAGATATTAGACAATTTTTAATTAATTCATTAGCTAAAACTGGGGGACATTTATCAAGTAATTTAGGAATTGTTGAAGTATGTGTAGCAATGCATTATGTCTTTGATAGTCCTAAAGATAAATTTATTTTTGATGTTGGTCATCAAAGCTATGTTCATAAGATTTTAACTGGTCGTTTAACTGATTTCGCAAATTTACGTAAATATAAAGGAATTGCTGGATTTCAAAAACGAAATGAAAGTCCTTGTGATCCATGGGAAGCTGGTCATTCATCAACTTCTTTATCGGCTGCTTTAGGAATGAGTATTGCCCGGGATTTAAATCATGAAGATTATCATGTCTTACCAGTAATTGGTGATGGAGCTTTAGCTAGTGGAATGTCATTAGAAGCTTTAAATCAAATTGGTGAAAGTAATACGAAGATGATTATTATTTTTAATGATAATAATATGTCTATTTCACAAAATGTTGGAGGAGTTAATAAAAGTTTAACTAAACTTAGAACTTCTAAACGCTATAATCATTTAAAAGCTGATTTAAAAGGAAATCTAAATAAAAGTGATGTTGGTAAATCAGTTTTAAAAATGATGACTGAGTTTAAAAATAAAATTAAAGATAACGTAGTAGATGATTCATTATTTACTAATTTCAATATTGAATATTTAGGACCAGTTGATGGTCATGATTTACGTAGCTTAATATCAGCTTTTCAAGTAGCTAAAGAACATGATGGACCAATTGTTATTCATGCTTTAACTAAAAAAGGTAAAGGATATATGTATGCTCAAGAAGATAAAACTGGTGCTTGGCATGGTGTACCACCTTTTGATGTGGAAACAGGACGTTTCTTAAGTACGATGCCTAATTCACATAAAGCTTGGAGTTATGTTATTTCGGATAGTTTAAGTCAATTAGCTAAACAAAATGATGATATTGTTGCTATTACGCCAGCAATGATTTCGGGAAGTAAATTAGAAAATTTCTTTGAAGCTTATCCAAAACGTAGTTTTGATTGTGGTATTGCTGAAGAACATGCAATGTGTTTTGCAGCAGGATTAGCTAATTCAGGAAAAAGACCATTTATTAGTGTTTATTCATCATTCCTTCAACGTTGTTATGATCAAATTAATCACGATGTTTGTCGTATGGATTTACCAGTTGTTATTGGTATTGATCGTTGTGGTTTAGTTGGGGAAGATGGTGAAACACATCATGGAGTATTTGATATTGCTTTATTAAGACATATTCCTAATATTGTTTTATCACAACCTAAAGATAGTAAAGAAGCACGTAATTTATTATATACAGCTTTTAATCAAAATCATCCATTTGCTATTCGTTATCCAAGAGGTCATTGTGCCTATGATAATAATCTTGATTTTGAAACAATTGAAGTTGGTAGTTGGGAATGTTTTAATGTTGAAAAGCCTAAAGTTTGGGTTATTACTTATGGTGAAAGTGTTAATTTATTAAAAGCTAAAGTAAATAGTTCAAACTTAGCTATTAATATTATTAATGCACGTTTCTTTAAACCAATGGATGAAAAATTACTAGATGAATTATTAGCTAGTGATTTACCAGTGATTGTTTTTGAAAGTGATAGCAAAATTGGTGGTTTAAGTAGTGCTATTAATGAATATGCTAATGATCATGGATATCAAAAAAATATAAAACGTATTGGAATTGAAGACCACTATGTTACTCATGGTAGTATTTCACAACTTAAAAAGATTGAGAAAATTGATATAAATTATTTATTAGAAGTATTGGAGACTTATTTATGCGATTAGATCAATATGTTAGTGAACAAAAAAAGGTATCTCGAAGTAAAGCTCAAGATTTAATTAAAGCCCAATTAGTTTTTGTTAATAATAAAGTTATCAGCAAAAATGCCTATGAAGTTAAAGAAGAAGATATGATATTAATTAAAGAAGAAGAATTGCCCTTTGCTTCTAGAGGGGCTTTTAAGCTATATCATGCTATTCAAGCTTTTCAAGTAGATTTAAATGATAAAGTTTGTTTAGATGTTGGAGCTAGTACCGGTGGGTTTAGCGATGTATGTTTGCATTTTAATGCGAAAAAAGTATATGCAATTGATGCCGGTAAAGATCAATTAATTGATCGTTTAAAAAATCATGAAAAGATAGTTAATATTGAAGAATTTAATGCTAAAAATATAACTAAAGAAATGTTTGATGAAGACATTGACTTTATTTGTATGGATGTTTCCTTTATATCCATTAAAAATATCTTACCAGTATTATTTCCATTATTAGATAATGAAGATAAAGAAGCAATTGTTTTAATTAAACCACAATTTGAAGCTGGTAAAAAATATATTGGAAAAAAAGGAATTATTAAAGATTATAAAGTGCATAAGATGGTTTTAAAAGATATGGTTAGTTTTGTCTTAGATCATGGCTATTATGTAGCCCATTTAGCACCAAGTGAAATGGTTGGTCGTGACGGTAATCAAGAATTCTTAATGCATATTACTAAAAAGAAAAAAGATATTGCTTTTGATTATAATAAAATAGTTAAGAAATAGGAGATTATAA
>CAZQJH010000043.1:0-11066 GCA_964593515.1 uncultured Erysipelotrichaceae bacterium | reverse complement strand
TATCAGGAATCATTTTTAAAACATATGCTTCATAAATAGTAACAAAATCCATAATAAATAAAATAAAGATTAAAATAAAATCGATTATTTTATTGGATTGATATTCTTTTTTATATACTTCCATAATATACACCTCGCTATTTATTATATAATAATAAAAGAAATAGCAAAAGTGATTTTGTTAAAGAATTCCTTAAAGTTTTAATTTATTTATGTTTTTTTGATAAAAACAAGTGATTTTATTGTATAATATAGCAGCAAAGGATAGGTGGTATTGTGTCATTATTAAATGAATTAAATGATAGACAAAAAGAAGCTTGTACTTGTGTTGATTCACATGTACGTATAATAGCTGGAGCAGGTAGTGGTAAAACGAAAGTAATTACGACTAGAATTGCTTATTTAATGGAAGAATTAGGGGTATATCCTAATCGTATTTTAGCGATTACTTTTACCAATAAAGCCGCTAAAGAAATGAAAGAAAGGGTTGAAAAGATTGTTGGGGAATATGCTAGTGCAATTCGTATTTCCACAATCCATTCTTTCTGTGTTCGATTATTACGTGAAGATATTCAGGTATTAAATTATCCACGTAATTTTACCATTTTAGATAGTGATGATGCGAAATCTATTTTAAAAGAAGCTTATAAAGAATATAGTGTTGATATGCGAGATTATAGTTATGTAAGTATGCTTAACTATATATCTAATTGTAAGATGGCGCATGTTTCGCCAAAACAAGCATTATCAATGTGTAATAGTGATAAAGAAGAAGTTAGAGCTAATGTATATGATTATTATCAAAGTCGTCTTAAAAAGATGTTTGCTTTAGATTTTGATGATTTATTATTATTTGCTCATCGTATTTTAATGGGGTTTGAAGATGTTGCTTTAAAATGGCAACGTCGTTTTGATTATATTCATGTTGATGAATTTCAAGATGTAGATGAAATTCAATATGAAATTATTAAACAATTAGTTGGTGAACATTGTAAATTATGTGTTGTAGGAGATCCTGATCAAACGATTTATACTTGGCGTGGAGCTAAAGTAGATATTATCTTAAATTTTAATCGTGATTTTAAAGGATGTAAGAGTGTTATTTTAAATCAAAATTATCGCTCAACAACTCCAATTCTAGAAGTAGCTAATAAATTGATTAAACATAATAAAAATCGTTTAGATAAAGATTTATTTACCATGGAAAGTGGTAATGATAAAGTTTTACATTATAATGCTTTAGATGATCAAGATGAACCACGATGGGTAGCTATTCAAATTAATGAATTACATCGTAATAAAAACGTACAATTTAATGATATTGCCGTTTTATATCGTTCTAATTATTTATCAAGAGGATTAGAAAAAGAATTTGTTGCTTTAAATATTCCTTATACGATTTATGGAGGAATTAGATTCTATGATCGTCAAGAAATTAAAGATGCTTTAAGTTATTTACGTTTATTATTAAAAGATGATGAAGCTGACCCTAAAGCTTATTATAAAGATTTAGCTTTAAAAAGAGTTATTAATACCCCTAAACGTGGGGTAGGACCTAAAGGGTTAGAGAATTTAGAAGCTTATGCTAATGATCATGAATGTAACTTATATGAAGCTTTAAAAGCAAGTGATGTTTTAAAAGGAAAAGCAAAGGTTGAATGTGATAAATTAGTTCAAGTGATTGAAAATTGTCGTAATGCAGATTTAGCAATTGATTTATTATTAGATAAAGTATTAGAAGATAGTGGTTATATGGAAGCTTTACGTGAAGATAAAGAAGTTGAACGTATTGAAAATATTAAAGAGTTAAAAGAAGATATGGCTACTTTTATGGAAGATAATCCTCAAGCAACTTTAAATGAATACTTACAAGAAATATCTTTATTTACTGATAAAGAACAAATTGATAATGCACAATGTGTAAAATTAATGAGTGTTCATGCAGCTAAAGGATTAGAATTCGATCATGTTTTTGTTTATAATTTATGTGAAGGAATTTTCCCTAATGAACGAAGCATGAATGAAGGTGGTTTAGAAGCTTTAGAAGAAGAAAGACGTTTAGCTTATGTAGCTTTCACAAGAGCTAAAAAACGTTTATATTTATCTAATTCAAGTGGTTATAGTTATGTTTTAGATAAATTAAAGATGAAATCACGTTTCTTTAAAGAATTACCAAGTGAATATATTGAAGAATATGGTGTAACTAAAAAAGAAGATAAACCATTAGTTACTTCAAGTGTGAAAAAACTTGATAGTGAAGTTGTGGTGAAAGGGAAAAGTAAGAAAAGAATGCGCAAAGGTGATATTGTGGTACATGATAGCTTTGGTGAAGGAGTAGTCTTAAAAGTAGATGGTGACTTAGTGCAAATTGCTTTTAATGCCCGTATTGGTGTTCGTAAGATTATGGCTTCACATCCTTCATTGCATAGAAAGTAGGTTAAGATGGAAAAGGAAAGAATATTAGAATTACGTAAGTTATTAGATCAATATGCTTATGAATACTATACTTTAGATGCTCCAAGTGTTGTAGATAGTGAATATGATCGTTTATATCATGAATTAGAAGCTTTAGAAGCTAAATATCCTCAATATGATGATCCTCATTCCATTACTAAAAGAGTTGGGGGAAGTGTTTTAAAAGAATTTCAAAAAGTTCAACATAAAGAACAAATGTTATCATTAGGTAATGTTTTTAGTTATGAAGATATTATGGAATTTGATCGTCGAATTAAAGATGAAATTAACCAATATGAATATGTTGTGGAATTAAAGATGGATGGATTAGCTATTTCTCTATTATATGAAAATGGTAAATTTGTAAGAGCGATAACTAGAGGTGATGGATTTGTTGGTGAAGATGTTACTAACAATGTAATGACAATTGCTTCAATTCCAATGCAAATTGATTATAAAGGGGAATTAGAAGTACGTGGAGAAGTATTTATGCCTAAAGCTAGTTTTGAAGCTTTAAATAAACAACGTGAAGCTAAAGGTGAAAGCTTATTTGCTAATCCACGTAATGCAGCTGCTGGTAGTATTCGTCAATTAGATAGTAAAGTGGTTTATGAGCGTAAATTAGATGCTTACTTATATTATCTACAAGATCCACAAAGTAAAGGCATTACGACTCATGAAGAAGCTTTACAGTGGATGAGTAAACAACATTTTAAAGTTAATCCATTACGTCGAGTTTGTCATAATATTGATGAAATATGGGCTTTTATTAGTGAAATGAATGAACAACGTAATGATTTACCATATGAAATTGATGGAATGGTTATTAAAGTTAATCAATTAGATGCATGGCGTAAGTTAGGTACAACAGTTAAAGTACCACGTTATGCTACAGCTTATAAATTTCCTGCGCAAGAAGTAATTACTAAATTAAAAGATATTACAATTAGTGTAGGAAGAACGGGAAGAATTACTCCTAATGCTGTATTAGAACCAGTTGGGGTTAGTGGTACCCTAGTAAGTGCAGCAACCTTAAATAATGAAGACTTTATTAAAGATAAAGATATTCGAATTAATGATTATGTAGTAATTCGTAAAGCTGGGGAAATTATTCCTGAAGTAGTAAGGGTTGTGAAAGAAAAACGAAGTGAAGCTTGTAAAGTTTATGAATATCCTAAATATTGTCCAATTTGTCATGGAGAATTAATTCGTTTACCACATGAAGCAAGTCATTATTGTGTTAATAAAGACTGTGATGCTAGAGTAGTAGAAAGTATTATTCACTTTGCTTCACGTGATGCAATGAATATCGATGGTTTAGGAGATAAGAAGGTTGAAGCTTTTTACCAACAAAACATTCTTACTACTTTAGAAGATATTTATATGTTGAAAGATAAAGAAGAAGTTATTCTACAAATGGAAGGTTTTGGAAAACCATCATTTGATAAATTAGTTGAAGCTATTGAAAATAGTAAACAAAATCCTTTAGAAGATTTAATCTTTGGTTTAGGAATTAGACAAGTAGGTAAAAAAGCTAGTAAATTATTAGCTAAACATTTCCATACTATGGATAACTTAATGCAAGCTAGTTTTGAAGAATTAGTTTCAATTAAAGATATTGGGGAAATTAGTGCTGCTAGTATTAAATCATTTTTTGCTCAAGATAGTAATAAAGCTTTAATTGAAACTTTAAAAAGCTTTAATGTTAGAATGGATAGTGAAGCTTTAAGCGTTAAAACTAGTATATTTACGAATAAAACGGTTGTTTTAACAGGTAAATTAGAACAAGTAACACGTAATGAAGCTAAAGCTATTTTAGAAGGACTTGGAGCTAATGTAAGTGGAAGTGTTTCAAAGAAAACTGATTATGTTATTTATGGAAGTGATGCAGGAAGTAAATTAACTAAAGCTACTGCTTTAGGTATTACTTTAATGGATGAAGCAACCTTTATGAAAGAGGTGTCGTAATTTGAAACAAAAATTAATTATTATTTTATGTGGACTACTATTAATTAGTGGTTGTGCTAAAGAAGAAGTTAAAGAAAATATTGATGAATCAATGATAACTAATGCGATTGAAAAAGGGGATTATCGTGCTAATTTACCATTTGAGGTAAATAGTTCACGAATTAAACATGCCCAAACTTCTACTGATTTATCCCAAGCATTTATTATCGGTTCAGGTTTAATGAACTATTCAAAACAATATTTTGATTCAGAAGTATATTCATATAAAGAAGGTCAATTCTTAACTTATAATGCATTAGATGCATTTGATGATGGAATGGGACTATTAGGAAGAACAAGAGAAAGTAATCCTAATGGAATGAATCCCGAAATAGGTGCTTTATTTCAAACTAATAAAGGTGAACAAGCAATTGCTGATAATGATGTTTTAGTTAGTGATATTTTAGAAATTGATTGGTATAAAGATAAAGAATTTGCCGGGTTATCCATTGCAATTATTTTAAATGATCGTATTGGGGATAATGATGCTATTATCGAAGAAAATCAATTAAAAACATATGGAGAAGAAGTTGGACGTAAAGTTGTAAGCTATTTACGTAAAACTCATCCCGAAATTGGGTCAAAAACACCTATTTATGTAGCATTATTTAAGAAAAACAGTTATAATAATAGTTTGCCGGGGGTCTTTGTTGAAGAAGCATATTTTTCAAGTCGAACTTCGGCCGATTATAAAGCAATAAAAGAAAGTTATTTATTATTTCCTAGTGATGAAGCCAATAAGTTTGATGCCACTAATGCAACATACTTTAAACGCTTTAAAGATAGCATCAAAGATTTCTTCCCCGAAGATACATCAGTAATTGCTAGTGGATATATAAAAGAAGATGAACTTGCTAAATTAAGTATTCAAATTCAAATGCATGCTAAGACTTGGTCTGAAGCTAATGCTTTAATTCAAAGTATTAAAGCTAATTTAAGTATTTTTGAAGATTTAAGTTTTGAAATTAAAGTTGAGATTGCCTGTGATGATGATGTAATTGCCATTATGCAACGAAATGTGGATAGTGAAGAAGTAGAAGCTATCGTTTTAGTTGATTAAGCGAAAGGAGAATAAAAAATGGAGAAATTTAGTAAAGAATATTTCAAACATTTAGCTAATGATATTATGTTTGATATTAGTGATGAAGAAGTATCACAATTACAAGTGGAATTTGCCTCACTAACAAAACAATTAGAAATTTTAGAACAAATTGATACAGATGAAGTTGAACCAATGGTTTATCCATTTGCGCAAGAAACTTCATTTATGCGTGAAGATGTTGTTGATCATGTAATTGATCATGAAGAAGCAATGAAAAATGTGAAATCAGTTAAGATTTCACATGTACATGTTCCAAAGGTGGTGAAGTAAGATGGATTTCAAGAAATGTTGTGAATTAGATGTTGAAACTCGTGTTTATAACGCGTTAAATAAAGCTAAAGCTAGTCAAGAAGACTTAAATGCCATTGTTACTTTTTGTGAAGTAGAAGAACAATTAGAAGCTTTAAAAGATATTGATAGTAATGCTTTAATGTATGGATTACCAATTGTTTTAAAAGACAATGTTAATACTAAAGGAATTAAAACAACTGCTAGTAGTAAAATCTTAGATAACTATATTCCAGTATATAATGCTCATATTGTTGATAAATTAAAACAAGCTGGGGCAATTGTTATTGGGAAAGCAAGTATGGATGAATTAGGTATGGGTGGTACTAATAAAAATGCTTATACAGGTAAAGTAAATAACCCATATGATATTACAAGAATTTCTGGAGGAAGTTCTGGTGGTAGTGCGGTAATGGTTTCTAGTGGATGTGTACCTTTCTCAATTGGTACTGATACTGGAGATAGTATTCGTAAACCTGCTGCCTATAATGGAATTGTAGGAGTTAAACCTACTTATGGACGTATTTCACGTTATGGAATTGTGCCATATGCTTCAAGTTTAGATCATGTTGGTTACTTCACAACAAGTGTTAAAGATGCTTGTGTAGCTTTAGAAGTATTAGCTGGAAGAGATGATCGTGATATGACAAGTTCTTATCGTGAAGTAGAAGCATATAGTGCTAACTTTAATAGTGATTTAACTGGAAAGAAAATTGCTATTTTAGATAATGTTCAAGAAGGTATTTCCTTAGCTGAAATTAAAACTAATTTTGATGATTTATGTGCTAAATTAGAAGCTAAAGGAGCTATTGTTGAACATGTACGTATTGATGATAAATTAATGCAAGCTATTTTACCAGTTTACTATATTATTGCGAATGCTGAAGCAACAGCTAACCACTCTAACTTAGATGGAATTCGTTATGGAGTAAGAGAAGATGGTGAAAGTGTTGAAGAGGTAATGATTAATTCTCGTACTAAAGGTTTAGGAAGTTATGTTCGTAAACGTTTCGTGATTGGAAGTTATTCTTTATTTGCGGAAAACCAAGAAAAATTATTCAGAAAAGCACAAAAAGTACGTCGTTTAATTGTAGAAGCAATGGATAAAGTATTAGGTGAATATGATGTAATTATGGCAGCAGCTAGTGGACAAATTGCTCCTCATAGTGAAGAAGGTAAAGAAGCTAGTTTAACTGATATTGATGTTAAGAGTGAAGTTTGTGAAAACTATATGGCAATGGGTAACTTCTCAGGATATCCAAGTATGACAGTACCAATGGGATTTGTAGAAGGAATGCCGGTAGGAGTTAATATTACGGCTAAAGCTTTTGATGAACAAACAATGTTTAATATTGCTGGTGGTATCGAAGATATTACTGGTTTAGCTGGTTTAGACGTGGAGGTGAATAGATAATGAAATACGAAACAATTATTGGGATTGAAATTCACTGTGAATTAAAAACTAAAACTAAAATGTTCTCAGGAGCTCCAGTTTCATTTGGTGAAAAAGCTAATACTTGTATCAATGAAATTGATTTAGGACATCCAGGATGTTTACCATGTTTAAATAAAGAAGCTGTTCGTTTAGCAATTAAAGCAGCTAGTGCTTTAAAATGTGAAATTGATCCATTAGTAAAATTTGATCGTAAAAACTATTACTATTCAGATTTACCTAAAGGATTTCAAATTACGCAACAATTCCACCCAATTGGTAAAAATGGGGTAATTACGATTGAAACGGAAAATGGTAAAAAAGATATTCGTATTAACCGTATCCATATGGAAGAAGATACAGCTAAACAAACACATACTGAAATTGGTTCTTTAATTGACTTTAACCGTGCTGGTACACCATTAGTTGAAATTGTATCTGAACCAGATATTCGTAATGGTAAAGAAGCAGCTGCTTATGTTGAAAAATTAAGAACAATGTTATATTATTTAGGTGTAAGTGATGTTAAAATGGAAGAAGGAAGTATGAGATGTGATGTTAACGTTTCAATTCGTCCTGAAGGTAGTGAAACTTTTGGAACAAAAACCGAAGTTAAAAACTTAAATTCTATTTCTAACGTACAAAAAGCAATTGATAGTGAAGTAGAACGTCAAATTGCTTTAGTTGAAGCTGGTGAAAAAGTAATTCAAGCAACTAGAAGATATGATGAAACGCAAAAAACTACGGTGTTAATGCGTAAAAAAGAAGGTAGTGTTGACTATAAATTCTTCCCAGAACCAAATATTCCACCAATTCGCTTAGAACAAGCTTGGATTGATGAAATTATTAATAGTATGGAAGAATTACCTGATGATCGTAAAGCTCGTTTTATGAATGATTATGGTTTAAATGATTACGATGCTAGTGTTTTAGTAGCTAATCGTGAATTATCTGATTTCTATGATTTAGTATGTCAACATACTAAACACTATAAGAAAGCTTGTAACTGGGTAGTAGTAGAATTAACAGCTTACTTAAATAAAGAATATATTAAAATGAAAGATAACCCATGTAATCCAAAATACTTAGCTGAAATGATTAACATGGTAGAAAACCAAGAAATTTCTGGTAAACAAGCAAAAGTTGTTTTCGAAGAAATTATGAAAGGTAAAGACCCTAAAGTGGTTGTTGAAGAAAAAGGAATGAAACAAGTTTCTGATTCAAGTGCTTTACTTGAAATCGTTACTCAAGTATTAGATGCTAATCCACAATCAATCGAAGACTTTAAAAATGGTAAAGATCGTGCGGTTGGATTCTTAGTTGGTCAAGTAATGAAAGCAAGTAAGGGACAAGCAAACCCACAAATGACAAACAAAATGATTCAAGAAGAACTTAAAAAACGATAGGAGTGATAGTAATGGGAAAGAAAAATACAAATAGCCGCAAGAAAAATATGAAATTTTTATATGTAATTGCTATCTGTGTAATCGTAGTACCAATTTTGTTATTAGGTTATATTTATTTCTCAACTAAAGAAAATTCTGGTAGTCCTATTATTGGAAGTCGTTATAATAATGGTTTAAGTACTAAAATTAAAAATAACGATTTGAAAAAACTAGAAAAAAGCCTTCAATTAGAAGGAGTTGAAAAAGTTGAAGTAAATTTAACTAGTGCTACACTTCGTATTAACTTAGATGTTAATGATGATTTAAAGAGTAAGGAAGTAACTGATTTATTAAAAGATGCTTATGCTAAAGTTGATGAAGTTTTACCAGTTGATACTTACTTTACTAATCAAGAAGATGTGAAAATGTATGATTTAGATATCCATGCTTATAACTTTATTCCTAAAGATAGTAAAGAAGGATGGATTTATAAAGAATTAGTTAAAAATGCATCAAGCAAAAAAACAGTCATTGATACCTTAAGCTCACCTCGTAATGAGGATATTGCGAATGACTTATTAAACCCTAGTGTTGAAGAAGACAGTAAGGAGAACTAAAATGACTTTAAAAAAGAATCAACATGTAGTTGCGACTGCGATTGATTATACAAGTGATGGGATGGCTATCTGTAAAGTAGATGGCTTCCCATTATTTGTTAATAATATGATTATTGATGAAGAAGCTAAATTAGTCGTAACAAAAGTAAATAAAAAATATGGTTATGCTAAAGTATTAGAATTTATTACTACAAGTAAGCATCGTCAAGTACCTAGATGTAAGGTAGCTACTCAATGTGGTGGATGTCAATTACAACATATGGATAAAGAAGCACAATTACAATTTAAAAAACAAAAAGTTGTAAATGCTATTTCTAGAATAGCTAAAGTGGATTGTGAAATTTATGATTGTTTAGGAATGGATGATCCTTACTGTTATCGTAATAAAGGTCAAATTCCAGTAGGAATTAAAGATGATAAAGCGTTATTAGGTTTTTATCGTATTCATTCTAATAACATTGTGGAAATGGATTATTGTCATGTTCAATCACCACGAATTAATGAAGTTATGCAAGTAATGAAACAATTACTTGATAAATATCAATTAGCTACATATTTTAGACATGTTTTAGTTAAACATAGTTTTGAAAGTGATGAAGTGATGGTTGTATGGATTGTTAATAAACGTAAATTTAATTATCAACAAGATATGTTAAATGATTTATTAAAAGCTATTCCACAAGTAAAAACAGTTGTCTTAAACCTAAATGAACGTAGTGATAATGTTATTTTAGGGGAAGAAGAATGGATTTTATATGGTGATGGTACTATCATTGAACAAATAGCTGATTTAAAATTTAAGTTATCTAGTAAATCTTTCTTCCAAGTTAATCCACAACAAACTAAAGTCTTATATGAAAAAGCTTTAGAATATGCTGGTTTAAGTGGTAATGAATTAGTTATTGATTTATATTGTGGAGTAGGAAGTATTACTTTATTCTTAGCTAAGAAAGCAAGTAAAGTAATTGGAGTTGAAATTGTTGAACAAGCAATTATCAATGCTAAAGAGAATGCATTACTTAATAAGATGGACAATGTGGAATTTGTTTGTAGTGATGCAGCATCTTATGCTAGTTATTTAAGTGAACAAAATATTAAACCTGATGTTATTGTGGTTGATCCACCACGTAAAGGTTGTGATGAAATTACGATTGCATCAATTATTAAAATGGCACCACAACGTGTAGTTTATGTTTCATGTGATCCAGGAACATTAGCAAGAGATATAAAACGTTTTGATGAATTAGGTTATAAATGTGAAAAAATTCAACCAGTAGATATGTTCCCACATTCTTTTCATACAGAAAATGTTTGCTGTCTAGCTAAGAAATAAATAGTAAAAATACTTAATTAAGGAATTTTGAGTCTAACTCTAATTTAGGGAAATCTCAGAATTTCTTTTTTTGTTTTGCGTTTAGTACTATAGTTTGTTTGTGGATAGGGTGGATTATATGTAATGTATCCAGGAAGTTATGCAGGAAATATCAAAGCAGATAAGGAAAAATCAACCGAAAAAATAGATAGTGCAATCGCAACGATCATGGGTCTTGATAGTGAAATTCGCTGTGACATGGATACAAGTGCTTCTGTTTATGATGAAAGTGGACTATTTATTATATGATTATAGAATACTTTCCCTTAATAAGGGCATATTGATAAGGGGATATTCCCTTATCATATTGACCTTTCCCTTATTTTACGCTATAATTTAAGGGAAAGTTTGGGGGGTGGAACAGTGAGACCATTTAATTATTCTGAAATCAAAAATCAAAAGTGGGATT
>CAZQJH010000042.1:0-11303 GCA_964593515.1 uncultured Erysipelotrichaceae bacterium | reverse complement strand
TTCCACATCGTATTATTGGTTTAATAACGAATAAAACATATATCTTACATGAAGAATTAGCTCCATTAGGATATGATTTAGCTAATGATATTGAATTTATTGCAGGTACTCAAAGTAAAGTTATTATGCATGATAAACCTTACTTGTTGATTGAAAAAATAGATGCCAATACATTACAACCGTTAGTTGGAGCTAAGTTACAAATTATTGATGCAAGTAATAATGAAATAGTAGCGGAATGGATTAGTAGTAATCGTAGTTATAAAGTTAATAATCTAATTAGTGGTAAACGATATATCTTACATGAAGTTGAAGCACCACTAGGTTATGGTTTAGCTAAAGATGTTGAATTTATTGCGAAACCTTATAATAAAATAACGATGGAAGATAAACCAGCATTAACAATCTATAAAAAAGATAAAGATAGTAATGAAAACTTAGTGGGAGTAACTTTACAGATTATAGATTATGAAACAAATGAAGTATTAGAAGAATGGGTTAGTGATGGAAATGGTTATGAAGTAAATAGTTTATGTAAAGGCAAAAAATATATCTTACGTGAAATCAAAGCATTAAATGATTATGATACAGGCGAAGATTTTATCTTTGCGGCAGGAGAGTTTATTGAAATAAACTATTATAATACGAAATTAAAAGGTGATTTAAATATTATTAAAATTGATCAGCATAAACAAATAATTTCTCAAGGAGAATTTGAATTTGCCTTATATGCTGATAAAGAAATGCAAAAGCTAGTGACTAAAGTTAAAATAGTTGATGGAAAAATAATAATTGAAGACTTAACTTATGGTACATATTACTTGAAAGAATTAAAAGCTAGTAAACCTTATATTAAAACTAATGAAATATTTGAAATAGTGATTGATAAAGAAGAAGTGAAGATTGAAGTTATTAATGATGAAGTGGTTGTAACAGGAAGAAATAATCCTTATTATCTGCTCGTTATAATGCTATTTGGTAGTGGTTTATACATGATTTCCTATAGAAATTATAAATTATGGAAAAAAAGGATAAAAAAATAAGGTAAAACGGTTTCAAATATGGTAGAATAGTTTGCAGGAGGATGTATATTATGAAAAATTATATTGGAGTAGACTTAGGTGGTACTCATGTTCGTGTTGCGAAAGTAGCTGAAGATGGTACTGTATTACAAATGATTAAAGGAGAAACTAAAGCAGCTAATGGTGTTGAATATGTTGTTGATAATATTGCATCAATGATTAAACAAATTGATGGATATCAAGAATGTGAAGGAGTTGGAATGGGTGTTCCAGGTCCAGTTGATACTGTTGAAGGAAAAATGGTTATTGCTGCAAACTTACCAGGATTTGAAGGTTATCCAATTGCGAAAGCAATTTCTGATAAAATTGGTTTACCTGTATTCGTTGATAATGATGTTAATGTTGCATGTATGGGAGAAGCTTTCTTAGGAGCTGGACGTGATGCAAATATTGTTTATTATGTAACAATCTCTACAGGAATTGGTGGAGCATTAGCAGTTAATAAAAAATTAATTGCTGGTAAAAATGGACATGCGGGAGAAATTGGAAATATCATTATTGACCGTAACCGTGAAAGAGTTGGAGATTTATTAAACGCTGGAGCGTTAGAATCAGAAGCTAGTGGTACAGCTGTTACTAGAAAAGGTAAAGAAACTTTCGGTGATCATATTGAACATGCTGGTATGGTATTTGATTTAGCTCGTGAAGGAAATGAAGCAGCATTAAAAATCGTTGATGATATGGCTTATGATATCGCAGTTGCTTTCTCAACTATTGCTCACGTAGTTGACCCAGATGTATTTGTTGTTGGTGGAGGAGTAACTACTAAAGCTAACGATGTATTCTTCGAAAAAATGGAAAACTACTACCGTCAAATGATTCACAAAGGAATGCAAACAGTTGAGTTCAAATTTGCTGAGTTAGAAGAACCAGGAATTATTGGAGCTGCAATGTTACCAGCTGCATACTTATAAGATGAATAAATTATTAATTGAAAAGTATGCACGTTTAGCAGTTGAACAAGGGGTAAATGTTCAACCTGGACAAAACCTAATTATCCAAGCTAGTGTTGATGCTGTTGAGATGGTTCGTGCATGTACTAAGATTGGATATGAAAAGGGAGCTAAACAAGTTATCGTTATTTACCAAGACGAAGTAAAAAGTAGTTTAGATTATTTATATCAAAAAGAAGAAGATTTATGTCATGTTTATGATTGGCAAGTTAATTGTAAACTTGATTATTTTAAAGAAGGAGCATGTATTTTACATATCATCTCAGAAATTCCAGATGTATATAAAGATTGTGATCCTAAGAAAATTGCTAATGCTAGTAAAGCTGCGCGTAATGCGATGAAGGAAGTTAGAGATTATACAATGTCTAATAAAGCTCAATGGTCAATTGTGGCTGTTCCTAATGTTACATGGGCTAAAAAGGTTTTCCCTGATTTAGATGATGAACAAGCAGTTGAAGCTTTATGGAAAGCAATTTTAAAATGTGTGCATGTAGATGAAGATAATGATCCAATTGCTGAATGGAATAAATTACAAGAAGCTTTTGATGCACATTTAAAAGTAATGAATGACTATCAATTTAAAACTTTACACTTTACTAATAGTTTAGGAACTGATTTATATTTAGATTTAGTTGATAATCATGTATGGGCTGGTGGATGTGATAAATCTACTTTAGGTTATGCTTTTAATGCTAATATGCCTACAGAAGAAATTTTCTGTATGCCAGCAAAATATGGAGTAAATGGAGTTGTATATGCTTCATTACCATTAAGTTACAATGGTGTTTTAGTTAAAGATTTCTGGATTCGTTTTGAAAATGGAAAAGCGGTTGAATTTGATGCTAAAGAAGGAAAAGAAGCCTTAAGTGAATTAATTAACTTTGATGAAGGTAGTGCTTATTTAGGAGAAGTTGCTTTAGTACCATATGATTCACCAATTTCTCAATCAAAAATCTTATTCTATAATACTTTATTTGATGAAAATGCATCTTGTCACTTGGCTTTAGGTGATTCTTATTGTCAAAATGTGGCTAATGGTTTAAATATGAATGAAGAAGAATTAAAAGCATGTGGAGCTAATAGCTCTAATGCACATGTTGATTTCATGTTTGGAACTAGTGATATGAGTGTAGTTGGTATTACTGCTGATCAAAAAGAAGTAGCTATTTTTGTTGATGGTAACTTTACATTTTAAAACTAAGGGACGTTAAGTCCCTTTTTTTAAAAATAATTGACTTTATAACCTTTTTAGTGTATAAATATTGTATATGCTAAGAAAAGGACACGAAGCAGAAATAGTGGATGTAGAGAGAAGTTCGGTTGCTGAAAGAACTTTGAAGCGTTTTGTTTTACTACCTTGGAGCAACTATGGAAACATATGTCGTAACTCGCGTTAAGAGATTGAGAGCCTTGAATATTCAAGGAATAAAGGTGGTACCGCGCTAAAACGTCCTTTAGTAGCGGCTTTTTTTTATGTTATGGGAGGAAAAATATATGATCGATATTAAAGAAAATGAACAACTTAGTATCATGAATCACTCATGTGCACATATGATGGCACAAGCAGTTAAACGTTTATATCCTCAAGCTAAATTTTGGGTTGGACCGGTAGTTAGTGAAGGATTCTATTATGATATTGACTTAGGTGATGAAGTTATTAAGGATGAAGATTTAGCAAAAATCGAAAAAGAAATGAAGAAAATTGCTAAAGATGGTAAACGTATTACACGTATGGAAATTTCTAAAGATGAAGCTTTAGAAATGTTTAAAGATGATCCATACAAATTAGACTTAATTAGTGATTTAGAAGATGGAACAATTACATGTTATCAACAAGGTGAATTCGTTGACTTATGTCGTGGTCCACACGTTGAAAGTGTAAAATTACTTAAAAACTTTAAGTTATTAAAACACTCAGGAGCTTACTGGAAAGGTGATGCTTCAAACAAAATGTTACAACGTATTTACGGGGTTTGTTTCCCAACTAAAGAAGAATTAGAAGAACACTTAAACTTATTAGAAGAAGCTAAAAAACGTGATCATAAAAAAATTGGTCGTGAATTAGGTTTATTCATGATGAGTGAATATGCACCAGGAATGCCATTCTTCTTACCAAATGGAATGATTATTCGTAACTTATTAGAAAACTTCTGGTATGAAGAACATACTAAAGAAAACTACCAATTTATTAAAACACCAATCATGATGTCTCGTGAATTATGGGAAACAAGTGGACACTGGGCTAACTATAAAGAAAATATGTATACTAGTGCTGTAGATGATCGTGAATTTGCGATTAAACCAATGAACTGTCCAGGTTCTTTATTAGTATTTAAAAATGGATTACATTCATATAAAGATTTACCATTAAGAATGGGAGAATTAGGACAAGTACATCGTCATGAAGCTAGTGGAGCTTTAAATGGTTTATTTAGAGTTCGTACTTTTACGCAAGATGATGCACATATCTTTATGCGTCCTGATCAAATCGAAAGTGAAGTTAAAGCATTAATTGGTTTCATTGATCGTGTATATTCAGTATTTAACTTATCTTACCGTATTGAATTATCAACTCGTCCTGAAGATAAATACATTGGGGATTTAAGTATTTGGGAAATGAGTGAAAAAGCTTTAGCTGATGCTTGTGTTTCTGCTGGTAAAGAATATAAAGTTAATCCAGGAGATGGAGCATTCTATGGTCCTAAATTAGATTTCCATATTAAAGATTCTTTAGGAAGAGAATGGCAATGTGGAACAATTCAATTAGATATGAACTTACCAGAAAGATTTGATTTAACTTATGTTGAATCTGATGGTACTAAACAACGTCCAGTTATGTTACACCGTGTAATCTTTGGTTCAATTGAAAGATTTATCGGTATCTTAATTGAACACTTTGCTGGTCACTTCCCATTATGGTTAGCACCACAACAAATTTCAATTATCCCTGTTCATCATGAAAAACATGCTCAAGCTGCTTTAGATTTAGAAGCTAAATTAGTAGCTAATAATGTGCGTGCTAAAGCTGATACACGTAATGAAAAATTAGGTTATCGTGTACGTGAAGCTCAAATTAATAAAGTGCCTTACCAAGTAATTATTGGAGATGGAGAAGTTGAAAATAATACTGTAAGTGTACGTAGTGCAACTAGTGATGAAAAATTATCAATGTCAGTTGATGAATTTGTAGCTTTTGTAACAAACAAAATCGATACTAAAGCTTTATAATGATTAAAGAATGCATGAAAGTGCATTCTTTTTTTAAAATTACTTTAATAAGTTGATTAAGTGTGCTAAAATAATAAAAAAAGGAGGGTTTCAAAATGGGATTTGGTGAAAACGTTAAGAAATTTTTTGTTAATGAAGATAATGATGAAGTTATTGAAGTTAGAGCTGATGATGAAGATGGATATGTATCTAAATATGAGGAAGCTTCTTCTAGTGCCGTAGATGGTATTTCTAGTGAAACTAAAATGGTTATTTTCGAACCTCGTTGTATCGATGATGCTAAAGAAATTGCTACACGTTTAATGCAAGATAAAGCCGTAGTTATTAATTTACATAAATTAGATGATAGTTCTAAACAACGTGTAATTGATATTTTATTTGGTGTTTGTTATGCCTTAAATGGTGATTTAAAAACTATTGACACTAATGTATTCTTATGTACACCTAGCTCTGTTGGGGTTCAAGGTACTATTTTAAGTGAAGAATAATTATATAATGTCGCTTTTTTAGCGACATTATCATTTACAGAAAGGGGAATTCTAATGAAATCAGAAATTATTATTTGTGAACCTTCTTCAGTTCAAGAGGTAAATAGTTTAATTGATTTAATTCGTTCTAATAATGCAGTTATAGTTAATTTAAAAAGTGCTGATACAGAAAACCAACAACGTATTATTGATGTTTTATTTGGTGCTTGTTTTGGTTTAAAAGGTATTTTAAAACAAGTTAATAATGATGTATTTGTTTGTTTACCAAATAGTATTGAATTAGAAGAACCATTAACTGATAACGATATTGAACAGGAATAATATTGATGCAAGCATTGCAACATTTTAAAGGGAATGAAGAATTTGTGAAAAGAGTTTACGACTATTTACAATTAGTAGATAGACGAAATCAAAGTATTCTTACTCCCTTTTTTTCTAGTGAACAAGCAACTATTTTTGAAAAAGTTGTCGGTAAACAATATTCATATCATAAAGATGGAGGCTTTGATCAAGCGCAACGAGTTCGTTACTTAATTAAAGCTTATGAAGATGATATTGAAGAAATGCATATTGTCCAATTACAAGCTAATATTTCTAAAAAATATAGTAATATTGCTCATCCCGATATTTTAGGAGCAATTATGAATTTAGGAATTGAACGGGAAAAAATAGGGGATTTATTAGTATTTGACGAAAAGATTGTTATTTTTGTTGATGAGACAATTGCTAATTATATAATTGCTAATTTAACCAAAATAAAAAGAACTAATATTCAATTTGTAATCAGTAATGAAGAAATTAATTATGAGATTAAAACGATCGAAAAAGAAATGGTTGTTTCCTCATTGCGTTTAGATGTGTTAGTATCAGCCTTAGCTAATTGCTCAAGAAGTAAGGCTCAAAGCTATATTAAGAACAAATTTGTGAAAGTTAATCAAGTTATACTTGAAGAAATTGCTTATTTATGTGATAATGATAGTGTTATTTCGATTAGAGGTGCAGGTCGATTTGTTTTTAAGGGAATATTGAAAAAAACTAAAAAAGACCATTTAGTCATTTTAGTGGAACAATATCAATAGGTGAGGTTATGGAGAAGAAAACATTTGATATTATGAAAAAAGGATATAATCGAATTCAAGTAGATGATTATATTCGAGAACAACAACAAATATTAGATGAGAAAACTAAACAACTTAATTATGCCTTAAGTCAAATTGAAACCTTAACTGATGAAAAACAACGAATAAAAAATGCTTATGAGGAAATGAAAGATAACTTAGAAGCAAAAGAAAAATATGCTAACCAAATGGCTAGAATTGCGATTAAGGAAGCAAATATGATTGTTGATAGTGCTAATCAAAATGCTGATATGATTATTCAAGAAGCATTAACGATGGCACGTGAGGTTTTAGTTGAAATATCACGTATATCAAAAGAAGCGAAGAACTTAAAAAGTTCGATGAAGGATGAAATTGAAGAATTATCAAATTTAATTGAAAAATTTGAAGTTCCTAATATTCCTTCAGTTGATTTATTAAATGAAGATGAATAAAAGCTATGAAAAAGACATGTCTTAGTAATTGAATGTATAGAGAGTGAGTGGTTGGTGAAAACTCATCTGAAAGTTATTAAGGAATCACTTTGGAGCTGATTTTCTGAAATTAGTAAGAAAATACGATTAAACTTGTCGTTATAAGTAAGAGTGCTTTTCAATTAAGTTGAAAAGAACTAAGGTGGTACCACGTCAATGCGTCCTTAGATTGAGGATGCATTTTTTTTATGAATGAGGAGGAAGAAGCGATGGAAATGAATTTTAAGGACACATTATTGATGCCTAAAACTGAGTTTGAAATGCGAGGTAACTTAACTAAAAAAGAACCTAAATATCAAGCTAGATGGAAAGAAAATGCAATTTATGAAAAAATGTTAGCTAAACGTGAAGGGTGTGAAGCATTCGTATTACACGATGGTCCACCATATGCAAATGGTGATATTCACTTAGGACATGCTTTAAATAAAGTTTTAAAAGATGTTATTGTTCGTTCTAAATTTATGGAAGGATATAAAGTACCATTTGTTCCAGGATGGGATACACATGGTTTACCTATTGAAACAGCTATTCAAAAATTAGGGCATGACCGTAAAAAAATGGATTTAGCTGACTTCAGAAAATTATGTTTTGATTATGCTTTAGAACAAGTAGCTAAACAAAAAGAAGGATTCTTATCTTTAGGGGTTGTAGGAGATTATGACCACCCATATATTACTTTAAACAAAGAATTTGAAGCTCGTCAAATTGAAGTATTTGGAAAAATGGCAATGGATGGATTAATCTACAAAGGATTAAAACCAGTTTACTGGTCACCATCTAGTGAAACAGCTTTAGCTGAAGCGGAAATTGAATATAAAGATATTAAATCACCAACTATTTTCGTTAAATTTGCAGTTAAAGATGGAAAAGGTATTTTAGATACTGATTGTAACTTTGTTATTTGGACTACTACACCTTGGACAATTCCAGCTAACTTAGCAATTTGTTTAAACAAAGATTATACTTATGCTTTAGTTCAAAGTGAAAAAGGTAAATTAATTGTTTTAGAAGAAATGGTTGATACTTTATGGGAAAAATTTGGATTAGAAGAAAAAGTATTAATTAAAACATTCAAAGGTAGTGAATTAGAAATGATCACTTGCCAACACCCATTATATGATCGTGAATCTTTAATTATTTTAGGTGATCATGTTACTAATGAAGCTGGTACAGGATGTGTTCATACAGCACCTGGATTTGGGGCAGATGACTTCAATGTTGGACGTAAATATGGTTTACCAGCATACTGTAATGTTGATGAACATGGATGTATGATGGAAGAATGTGGTGAATGGTTAGCTGGTCAATATGTTGATGATGCTAACAAAACAGTAACTACTAAATTAGATGAAATTGGTGCTTTATTAAAATTAGAATTCATTACACACTCTTACCCACATGACTGGCGTACTAAAAAACCAATTATCTTTAGAGCAACTAGACAATGGTTTGCTTCAATTGATAAAATTCGTGGTCAATTATTAGATGAAATTGATAAAGTTGATTGGGTACCAAAATGGGGACAACAACGTATGCACAACATGATTGCTGATCGTGGAGACTGGTGTATTTCTCGTCAACGTGCATGGGGAGTTCCAATTCCTATTTTCTATGCTGAAGATAACAGTGAAATTATGGATCAAAACGTATTTGATCATGTAGCTAACTTATTTAGAGAATATGGTTCAAATGTTTGGTTTGAAAGAGAAGCAAAAGACTTATTACCAGAAGGATATACACACCCAGGTTCACCAAATGGAATCTTCCGTAAAGAAACAGATACAATGGATGTATGGTTTGACTCAGGAAGTTCAAGCATTGGAGCAATGGAAGAAAAAGGATTAGGATATCCAGCTGATTTATATTTTGAAGGTAGTGACCAATACCGTGGATGGTTTAACTCATCATTAATTATCGGTACAGCAATTAAAGGTCAATCACCTTACAAACAAGTATTATCACATGGTTTCGTAATGGATGAAAAAGGACAAAAAATGTCTAAATCATTATGGAATGCAATTGCTCCAGATAAAATTACTAAACAATATGGAGCTGATATCTTACGTTTATGGGCAGTAAGTGTTGATTACCAACAAGACTGTAAAATGTATGATAAATTATTAAAACAATTATCAGAAACATATCGTAAAGTTAGAAATACATTTAGATTCTTATTAGCTAATGTTGATGCTAGTGACTTTACTAAAGCTGATATGGTAGCTATTGAAGATTTATCATTATTAGATAAATATATGTTAGTACAATTAAATGATGTTATTGCTAAAGTAAAACAAGCTTATGATGAATATCGTTTTGCTGATGTTACTACAACTCTAACAACATTTATGACTAATGATTTAAGTGCATACTACTTAGATTATACTAAAGATATTTTATATATTGAAAAACAAAATGATGTTAAACGTCGTCAAGTGCAAACAGTTATTTACCACTGTTTAGATGCATTAGTAAGATTATGGGCTCCTATCTTAGTTCATACATGTGAAGAAGTAAATGACTTCTTACATACTGAAGAAGAAAGTATTCACTTAGGAGAATTCCCAGCAATGTTTGAAATTGCTAATAGTGATGAAATTAAAGCTGATATGAAAGCATTAATGGCAATTAGAACGGATATCTTTAAAGCATTAGAAGAAGCTCGTAGTGCTAAAGTAATCGGTAAATCATTAGAAGCTAAAGTTAATGTTACAATGAGTGAACAAGATCAAAACTTAGTAGCTAAATACTGTAAAGATAACTTTAACCAATGGTTAATTGTATCTGAAGTTAACTTTGTGGAAGATGCTGCTAATGCTTATGATGTATGTAAAGTAGAAGTAGCTAAATGTGATGGAAATGTATGTCCAAGATGTTGGAACTACACTACATCAACTAACGAAAACTGCTTATGTGATCGTTGTATTAATGTTTTAGATTTAAAAAAATAACATAATAAAAGAGGCTTAATTGCCTCTTTTTCAAAAGGATGGTGAAATATATGGAAATCACATCATTAACTAATGATAAAGTAAAACAATGGGTTCGTTTACAAGATAAAAAACAACGTGATAAACAACGACTATTTTTAGTTGAAGGTGAACACTTAGTAGAAGAAGCTCATCGTTTTAATTTAATTGAATATTTAATTGTGGAAATAGGATTTGATTATGATACAAAAGATTATCAAACATACTATGTCAGCAATGAAATAATGAAAAAAATATCAGCTAGTGTATCCGGTAGTAAAGTAATTGCATGTTGTCATTTTATGGATAGTAAAGAAGTTATGCAAGATAAAATTATTGCTTTAGATGGGGTACAAGATCCAGGTAATTTAGGAATGATTATTCGAAGTGCAATTGCATTTGGTTATCATGATATTATTTTATCGAATGCTAGTGTTGATATTTATAATGATAAAGTAATTAGATCAACACAAGGTGCTTTATTTCAAATGAATGTATTACGTGGTAATATTAAAGACATTCTAACAAGTAAACAACATGAAGGATATCATATTTATGGTACAGCATTAAAAAATGCTAAATCATTACAACAAGTTGAAAAACAAGATAAACATATTTTAGTCTTTGGTCATGAAGGTAAAGGTATTTCAGCAGAAATATTAGCTTTAGCTGATACTAATATCTTTATTGAAATGGAAAACTTTGAATCATTAAATGTTGCAGCTGCTGCATCAATTTGTATGTATGAAATGAGTATTAAATGATCTTATATTTAATTATCCAAGCTTGCTTAGCAAGCTTTTTTTGTTGTTTGATTCAAAGATTTCTAGTGAATAATGATTGTTTGTTTTCTTGTTGTGATTGTTGTCATCATCAATTAAAGTGGTATGATAAAATACCCCTTTTTTCATATTTAATCTTAAAAGGAAAATGTCGATATTGTCATGAAAAGATAAATTATAGTTATTTTGGATATGAATTAATTAGTGTAATTA
>CAZQJH010000041.1:0-11345 GCA_964593515.1 uncultured Erysipelotrichaceae bacterium | reverse complement strand
TTGTATCAACTTTTTCAGCAGCTTTAATAGCAGCATCTAATTCAGTTTTATCAACAACTGGTGCTTTACCTTCTTCATATCCATAGAAGTTAACTTCAGCAATTGATGCATATTTGTTTGAAGTATCACGACCAAATGTTTCAATAGCTTCAATTTTTACGTAACGTCCAGTTACTTTTTCACTAAACTTAACAACTTTAGTTGTTGCAGTTAAGTATCCAGCACTTCCATGTTCAAATGTATAAGTACCAACTAAATCATTTTCATCAATTGTTTCATCAGCACTTACATAAATATTAGCTTTGTAGATGTTACCGTTAGGTGAACCATCTTGACGAGGTAATAATGTAATATCACTTAACTCATATGAAGCTAGTAAATCAATTGTAATTGATTGAGGTAAAGTATATCCAGTTCCCCAGTTAGAGTGCCAGTAACTTGTTGTATCTTTATCTAAAACACATTCAGCATAACCTTTACCTGTTGGTTCCATTTGAGAATCACATTCAGAAGTTTTATCAATTAATTTAACATCATTAGCTGTTTTGTTGATTAATGTTTCTTCATCAATATAGATTTCTAATTGAGCAATAGCTGCATTTAATCTAGCAACAGCAAGATCTACTTCTGATTGTTTAGCCTTTGTATTAGCTAAAACATCTTTTGCTTCTTTTAAGATAATTTCTAATGTTTCAAATGAATCTTCTGTATAAATACTTGCTTTGTATTCACTTGCTTTAGTAATTAATGTTTCTAAATCAGTTTTATCAACACTATCTTTTACTTCAGTATAAGTAACAATTGGTGTTACGTGAGCACTAGCTTTAACACAAGCTCCACTTTCGTTAGTAATTTCAACTCTAATCATATCACCTTTATTAACGATAATATCTTTTGACCAACCTTCTAATTCTTTAATTGGTGTACCATCGTTAGGGAATACGAATTTATCAGAGATTGCTTCACCATTCTTAGTGAATGTTAAAGTAACAACACCTTCATTAGCTTGGTTAGCAGCTTGTCTTAAGTAAGGTTCACCATCTAATAAGCTAATGTTGATTTTACCATTAACTGGTGCACGATATACCATAGCATGTCCACCTGTACGGTTAGATGCATTAACTGAGTCAATTAATAAACCATGTTTAGCATTATTAGCTTCACCATGACTTCCAGCATCTACCCCAACTCCAGCATAACTTGCTCCATTCCATTGTGGATAAGTTGCATCATATTGAGTTAAGTTAGTGTAGTTTGAACCATTTTTAACTTGAGCAAACCATACATTTCCTTGAACATTATTAGTATAATCACTAATCCAGTTGTAAGTAGCTTTAGCTACTACAGTATAAGTTTTAGTTGTTTCATTTTCAGCAGTAACAACTACACTTAATCCATCTTTAATTAAATCTTCATTATTTAATACTTTAGTACCATCTTTAACTACTACAGTTGCATTTTCATCAATACTAATTCCTTCTAAGAAGTTTTCTACTGTAATTGATTTTTCTTCAACAACTGGTACTGAAATTTTATCATTTTTAATTTCAAATACTGATGTAGAAATAGTATTATCACTACTTGCTGGTTTAGCTTCTAAAGTAAATTCTTTACTTGCACCATTTAATGTTACTACTAATTTGTTTCCTTCAGCAGCAGCAATACTATTAGCTGCTACTTCTTTACCATTAGCATCAACTACTTTTACACTACAAGCTTCATCGATATCCATATTAGCTAAGAATGTTTCCACGCTACTTACAACAGGAATTAAGCTAATTTTTTCATCGCTAACGTTATATTTACTTGAGAATGCATCTAAACTAGCTGTGTTTGTATCATGTGCTCCAATATCTGGTAAACCAGTTACTTTGTTACCAAAGAAGTCTAATCCACCATTATTTTCGATATACATACCAGCATTTACCGCTGGAGAATCAGCACTAATTTTAAACATATCAAATATACCAGAGTTGTTACCGTAAACTACTTTAGTACCACCCATTGGTGCTTTTCCATTATAAGCAATTGGCGCTTTACTTAAATCACCAGCAAATTTTGGATCAGCTTGAATTGCACTTGTATCGTTGTCTGGAATATTTGCATAGTTGTAATATAAGTTGTTTTCAAAGTCGATTTGAGTTCCACCTTTGAACCAATCTTCACTCTTAGCTGTTGGTCCATCGTAGTAGAAAATGTTGTTATACATTGTATTGTTTCTTCCACCTTGCATTTGGTGAATGTCAATTCCTTCACCAACTACAAATGTATTGTTATAGAAAGTACCATTAGGGTTTGAAGATAAGTCTAATACCCCTTGGTTAGGTCCTGTTCCATCGTGGTATGAAATGTTGTAACGGAAGATAGTATTAATAGCTTCATATAAACAAATCATTACACAACCACCTTCGTTGTTGTGAGAGTAGTTATATTGGTATACACATCCATCTCCATAGTCAGCATCCCATGCTTGACCATCACCATTGTTATGTCCATCATAACATTCGTTGTATTGGAAGATAGGATCTTTACATTTCCATGGCCAAATACCAGCTGCTACACGTTGTGAACTAGTTGCATTGTAGTCAATTTCATTAATTTGACGAGCAAATTTTTCTGCCACGTTATATTCGATTAATGGTGTTTCACAGTACATTAAAGTAATTGCATCCCCACCAGCATCTTTTACATAGTTGTTACGAATTACTACATTAGTAGATCCATATTTAGTAACTGTTTCATGTGATAATAATGCTGTATTAAATTCTCCATGGTAGGCAGTATAACCAACTGCAATACCCCAACGGTTTGTATTGTTTACAATATTATTTTCAATTACTACATCATTAAAACGAGAAATACCAGTTAATAATTCATTTTTAGGTTTAGCTACCGTAAAGTAGATACCACCGTTATTCATATGTTTGTTGTAAACATTACCAATAACATCATGAATATTACAGTCTTTAACAACGATATGATCAATCGTACCTTTGTTTTGAGCTACCGCTGATACCCCAGTACGGTCCATAACACTAATATCATTATATTTTTTATCTCCATCTGAACCAGAGTTAGTAATTTCTAAGTTAGAAATTTCAATATATTCAACATCATATAAATGAATTGATGAAGATACATCACCTTTATATTTGTGGTTTGAATTGTCTAATTGTTTACCATAGTCTTGGTACCAAACCCCTTTACCATTAGTATTGATAATTGGTTGAGCCCCTTCACCATAACTTGTAATGATAATTGGTGCTTCTTCACTACCACTTCCTTGAACATGGATAAATTGGTCGTTGAAGATTGATCCTGATTCTAATAATACTTTATCTCCAGGACCTAAAGTAAGTTCATTAATTTTGTCTAATGTTTTAAATGGTTTAGCTTCACTTTTCCCATCGTTAGCATCATTACCTTTAGTAGAACTTACATAGTAAGTAGTTCCAACACTTTCTTCTTCAGCTTGTACATTAGTAGGTTGAACATTAACTACTGAAACAGCCATTAAAAGTGCAAGAATACTACAAAGAATTCTTTTCATAATTATCCTCCTTTTCCTTGTAACCCTTTACATATTATAACATATTATGATTAAAGTTATAACATAAATATAAAAAAAAGAGTGAATTTCAAAAATTCACTCTTAAAGTTTATTTATTAGATGCTTTCTTTAGCGATAGCTTCTAAGCGACGACGACGACGCATTGCATCTTTCTTAGTTTTTTCAAACATTTCGTATGCAGTTTCTTGTCCTTTTAACTTAGTTAATTGAGCGTAACGAGTTTCGCTTAACATAAAGTCTAACATTAAGTCGTAGTTAGGTTCTTTAGAATCAATTGTTAATGGACATTCTTTACGTGGGTCGTAACGGTATAAGTCAAAGTATCCACATTCAACAGCTTTCTTTTGTGTTTTTTGGTGGTTACTTAATCCTCCCTTAATTCCGTGTTCAGCACATGGAGAGTAAGCTAAGATTAATGATGGTCCGTTGTAGCTTTCAGCTTCTTTTAATGCTTTTAATGTTTGTTGACGGTCAGCACCCATAGCGATAGCAGCAACATAAACGTGTCCGTAAGCCATAGCAATTTGTCCTAAGTCTTTCTTAGCAGTTGTTTTACCACCAGCAGCGAACTTAGCAATTGAAGCAGCTTGAGAAGATTTAGAAGATTGTCCTCCAGTGTTAGAGTAAACTTCTGTATCTAATACTAAGATGTTTACGTTTAAGTTGTTAGCGATAACGTGGTCTAATCCACCGTATCCGATGTCGTAAGCCCATCCGTCTCCACCAACGATCCATAATGATTTAGATACTAAGTCTAAGTCAGCTAATTCTTTAACAGCTTCATTAGCACTGTTAGCAGCTAATTCTTTAATTGTAGCTGATAATTCTCTTTCAGCTGTACGATCACCGTGGATTTCGATGTATTTAGCAAATGCATCTTTTAATTCTGGTTCAACACTATCCATGTTGTCTTCCATTAATTTTAAGATACAAGATTCTTTGTAGCTTTGTGCTAAAGCCATACCATATCCGAATTCAGCATTGTCTTCGAATAATGAGTTAGCCCAAGCAACCCCTTCACCATTTTTGTCATTTACGAATGGTGTAGATGGAGTAGATGAACAGTAAATCATTGAACATCCTGTAGCGTTAGCTACTAACATGTCTTTACCGAATAATTGAGAAACTAATTTGTAGTATGGAGTTTCTCCACATCCTGGACATGATCCACTAACTTCGAAGTAAGGCATTAAGAATTGAGAACCTTTAACTTGGTCAGTAGAGAATTTGTCTGATTTGTATTCAGTGTGTTTGAATAAGTAATCAGCTAATTTTTCTTCTTCTAATTTTTCGTTGATGTCAACCATTTCTAATGCTTTAGTTGGACATTCAACCGCACATAATCCACATCCAACACAGTTAGCAGGAGAAACTTGAATACGGTATGCTAATCCTTCAACATCACCAGTAGCTCCAGCTTTGTTTACAGGTTTAGTAGCAAATTCCATTGGTGCATTCTTAACTTCTTCTTCAGTTAACATGAATGGACGGATTGTAGCATGTGGACATACATATGAACAGATTCCACATTGAACACACTTGTCAACATTCCAAGTAGGAACTTGAACAGCGATTGTACGTTTTTCATCGAATGATACGTTGTTACGGATAGATCCATCTAATAAGAAGTCTCCTGTAAATGCTGAAACTGGCATATCGTATCCTTCTAATCCATTGATTGCTTGTACGTGGTTATCGAAGTAGTCGTCACCAGTTAATGTACGAGCAGCATCGTATGGTAATTCAGCCCATGCTGGATCAACTGTAATTTCAACTAATCCATCTTTACCAGCATCGATAGCTTTGTAGTTTAATTCAACGATAGCATCACCTTTCTTAGAGTAAGATTTTTTAGCAGATGCTTTCATTAATTCGATTGATTTGTCTAAAGGCATGATTTGTTCGTTTAATGCGAAGAATGCTGATTGAAGAATAGTGTTTGTTCTACGTCCCATTCCAATTTCTTGAGCAATCTTAGTTGCATTAATGATGTAGAATTTAGCATGTTTTTTAGCTAATTGAGCTTTCATACGGTTAGGCATGTGTTCAACGATTTCTTCTTTAGAGAATGTAGTATTTAATAAGAAAGTACCACCTTCTTTAATATTTCTTACCATGTCATATTTGAACATGTAAGCATCTAATGAACAAGAGATGAAGTCAGCGTTCGCAATGTAGTAAGTTGAACGAATTGGAGAGTTACCAAAACGTAAGTGAGAACGAGTTACCCCACCAGCTTTTTTAGAGTCGTATGCGAAGTAAGCTTGTGCATACATGTCAGTGTTATCACCGATGATTTTTACTGTTGATTTGTTAGCAGATACAGTTCCATCTGATCCAAGTCCCCAGAATAAACAAGAAGTGTAGTCTGATTCAACGTCGAAGTTAACGTCGTTAGCTAAACTTAAGTTAGTAACGTCATCGTTAATACCGATTGTGAATCCTTGTTTTAATACTGGTTCTTTTAAGTGATCAAATACAGCTTTAACGTGAGAAACGTTAGTATCTTTAGAACCTAATCCATAACGTCCACCAACGATTTCGATGTCTCTGTCTTTTAATGCAGCTAATACATCTAAGTATAATGGTTCACCGATTGATCCTGATTCTTTAGTACGGTCTAATACAGCAATTTTCTTAACTGTAGCAGGTAATACTTTTACTAAGTAATCTACTGAGAATGGGCGGTATAAGTGAACTTTAATCATACCAACTTTTTCTCCAGCAGCATTTAATGCATCGATTGTTTCTTTAGCAGTTTCAGTAATTGAACCCATAGCAACAATGATACGGTCTGCATCTTCAGCTCCATAGTAAGTGAAAGGTGCATAGTGTCTTCCTGTAATTTCTGAAATTTTAGCCATGTAATCAGCTACGATATCAGCTACAGCATCAACTTTAGTATTTCTAGCTTCCATACCTTGGAAGAAGATGTCATCGTTTTCAGCCCCACCACGAGTAACTGGGTTAGTGTGTGGGTTTAATGCACGTTTGCGGTAAGCAGCTAATGCATCTTTATCGATTAAGTCTTTAAATACATCAGTATCTAAAACTTCAATTTTTTGAATTTCGTGAGAAGTACGGAATCCATCAAAGAAGTGCATGAATGGTAAACTAGCTTTAATTGCTGATAAGTGAGCAACTCCAGCTAAGTCCATAGCTTCTTGTACTGAGTGAGAAGCTAACATACAAACACCTGTTTGACGACAAGCGTAAACGTCTTCGTGGTCCCCGAAAATATTTAATGCTCTTGATGCTAAAGCACGAGCAGCAACGTGGATAACTCCTGGTAAACATTCACCAACCATTTTATAAATGTTTGGAATCATTAATAATAACCCTTGAGATGCAGTGAATGTAGTTGCTAATGTTCCAGCTTGTAAAGCACCGTGAACTGCCCCAGCAGCACCTGCTTCAGATTGTAATTCTGCAACTTTAACAACGCTGTCAAAAATGTTTTTGCGACCTTCAGTAGCCCAACGATCTACAACTTCAGCCATAGGAGAAGATGGAGTGATTGGGTAAATCGCAGATAATTCAGTAAACGCATAGGCACAATGTGCGGCTGCCGTATTACCGTCCATTGACATAAATTTCTTTGCCATTTTATTTCCTCCTTGTATAAAATCTATATACCTATAATATTATAAAACGAAATGAGCAATTTTTAAAGGCTTTTTCCAAATATTTTTACCCATTTCGTTTTTTTACTTATTTTTTACTATTTTTCATCATCATCGAATTTAATTTCTCTTAACTTTTCTAAAGCCATATTCCTAAATACCGGTTGATTAGCACTTAATTGTTCTTTTTCTTTTTGATAACGTTGATCAATTTCTAGCTTGAATTCTCGAGCCGATAATCGAATCGCCCCTTGTGATACAACAATTAATTGTTCAAGAGCATCACTTGTTACTACAATCACTTGATAATCTTTCGATAAATGATGTGTTGCTTGTTCAATATAGCTATCTGCTGTTTGTGATTTCTTCGTATAAATTACATGTAAATTATTAACTTTTTGTTTAGTGGTTGTATTACGTTCTACTTTATAAGCATCAAAAACCGCAATCATTTCACAACCTCTTAATCCTTGATAAGAACATAAAATATCAATTAAACGATCTCTAGCACTAGCAATATCACCATCTTCAATCAGATTAAAATCATGAATAACATTATAGGCATCTACTAACATACATACTGGTTTAATTTCAACCCCTTTACCATGATATTCTTCTTGAACTTTAGGTTTTTTATATTTTTTAACTTCTTTTTTAGGTCCATATATTCTAGCCATTACTCGTTTTAATTCATCATCATCAATCTTAACTGGATTATGAGCTAGTTTATTTTGTGAACGTTCACTATTTTGCATCGGTAAATGCATATATTCTTCTACTTTATTCCATTCAACATATTTAGCACTACCATGTTCACAAAATACACTTCCACATGGATTTTCTAAATCACTAACCGCATCATATTTAAAGCTATCAACAACTTCTTGCATATGATTAGCTTCATGATAAGTTACTTCATCACAACTTATCTTACCACTACCTTTAGTAATGGTACGCAAACGTAATGGATAAGAAGCTAAAGCTGCTACACTTGCTTTTCCTTCAATAACCATCACTTCACCACTAGCTTCACTTTTCGCAATAACAGCTTCCATTTGTTCTAAATCAAAAAATACTTTAGAGAAATAATCATGAGCTACTTCAATCTTAAAGTGATAATAAGGTTCTAATAAAACACTATTAGCCTTCATTAAACCTTGACGAATAGCTCGATATGTAGCCTCTCTAAAATCTCCTCCTTCAGTATGTTTTAAATGAGCTTTTCCACTTACTAAAGTTAAACGTACATCGGTTAAAGGGAAACCAGCTAAAACTCCCACATGATTCTTTTCTTTCATATGGTTTAATATTAAACGTTGCCAATGACGTTCTAACACATCTTGACTTACTTCACTAGCATATTCAATACCACTTCCTAAAGGTAATGGATCAATTCTAATATGCACTTCACTATAATGACGTAATGGTTCATAATGCCCAACCCCTTCAACACTTTCACGAATAGTTTCTTTATAAGCAATCATTCCTTCATCAAATTCAACTTCAACCCCACATAACTTTAAAATCTTTTGTTTTAGAATTTCCATTTGTACTTCTCCCATAATTGAAATTCTAATTTCTTCTTTACGTGGATGATATGTTATTTCTAATTGTGGATCTTCTAGCATTAATGGTTTTAATTTACGCATCATTAAAAATGGATCAACATTTTTAGGTAAGACCATATGATAATTCATTAAAGGTGAAGCACTTAGAATATGATAACCACGATCATTTCCTAAACCATCTCCTACTTTAAAACTATCTAAACCACTTACCACACATGTATCTCCTGCTACAACTTCATTAACCACTTCATATTTAGATCCATGATATTGTCTAACTTGATCAATCTTCTCTTGTTCATTAACTTTCATTTTAGCTTGTAAGACACCACCACTAACTTTTAAATGAGTAAGTTTTTGTCCCTTATCATCATGACTAATCTTATAAACAAAAGCACCAAAATCTTGTGGATAATATCGTTGTAAACTATAACGAATTAATGCTTGCATTAATTCATTAACTCCTTCATGTTTTAAGGCACTACCAAAGAAAACAGGAATTAATTCTTTATTCGCAATAGCCATCGCCATTGCTTCATCTTCAATCATCCCCGTTTCTAAATATTGTTCTAATAAACTTTCGCTACTTGTCGCACAATCTTCATAGAAATCATCTTGAGTAAAATCAACACAACTACTATCTAGTTTAGTTTTTAATTCATCCATAATTTCTTCTTTACTACGATAAGCAATATCCATTTTATTTACAAAAACAAAAAGTGGTATATGTTCTTCTTTCAACAAGCGATAAATTGTTTCACTATGTGCTTGAATTCCATCAATACCACTAATTATTAATATTGCATAATCTAAAGCTGGTAAACATCTTTGCATTTCATTACCAAAGTCAACATGGCCTGGAGTATCGATAAATACTAATGTATCATCACCTATGCTAATTCTTGATTCTTTAGCATAAATCGTAATTCCTCTAGCTCTTTCTTGTTCTTCAAAATCAAGAAATGAATCACGATGATCAACTCGACCAAAATTACGAATCGTTTGACTTAAATAAAGCATACTTTCAGATAAAGTTGTTTTACCGGCATCAACATGAGCTAAAGTAGCGACTACAATCTTTTTCATGTAATCACTCCTTTAATTTTTAATTATTCTTCATCATCACCATCGAAACAATATGTACATAAATCTTCTTTAGCAATTCCAATTGCTTTTACCATATCATCAATTCGTTGATAACGTAAAGAAGTAAAGTGACAACGTTCACAAATCTTATCACACATTGTTTGATATTTTTCATGATCTGGATTTACATAATCATTTAAAGTTTCTTTACTAACTTCATCACCCTCAATTTCACGAATTACTTTACGGGCAATTAAATCCATCTCTGATTTACTTCGTGAGAAGTTTAAATATTTACATCCAAAAACAATTGGTGGACAACCAGGACGTACATGGACTTCTTTAGCCCCTGTTTCATATAAGAAATCAGCTGTATCACCTAATTGGGTTCCACGAACAATTGAATCATCAATCAATAATAATTTTTTACCTTCAATCATTTCCTTAACCGGAATTAATTTCATTTTCGCAATCATATTACGTTGTTTTTGTGATTGTGGCATAAATGAACGTGGCCAAGTTGGGGTATATTTAATAAATGGTCTAGCAAATGGAATCTTCGTTACATTTGAATAACCAACCGCATGAGGCGTACCACTATCTGGAACTCCCGCTACACAATCAACATCTAAACCTTGATCATATTTAGCCAACATTTCTCCACTACGATTACGCATATATTCAACATTAACTCCTTCATATGTTGAAGTTGGGTAACCATAATAAACCCATAAGAAAGAACATACTTTCTTTTTAGCTTTAGGTTCTTGTAATACTTTTATTTCATCCGCATTCATTAAAACAATTTCACTTGGACCTAAATCACGTTCATGATGATATCCTAAGTTTAAGAATGCACTACTTTCAAAGGAAACACAATATGCTCCATCTTTTTTACCCAAAATAATCGGTGTACGTCCTACTTTATCCCTAGCACAATAAATACCTTCTGGAGTTAATAAAAGTACTGACATACTACCTTTAACTACATCTTGAATAAATTTTAATCCTTCTAAATAAGAATCCTTATGACTTATTAAACTACCAATTAACTCGGTTGGATTGATTTCCCCATTACTCATTTCAAAGAAATGTGAAACTCCTTTAGTATAAGCTAATTGTGTTAATTCTTCCATGTTATTGATAGAACCTACAGTTGTAATCCCATATGTTCCTAAGTGTGAACGCATCAACAATGGTTGTGCTTCATAATCAGAAATACATCCAATCCCTAAATATCCATTAAATTCATCTAAATCTTTTTCAAACTTAGTTCTAAATGGTGAACTTTCAATGTTATGAATCTTACGTTGAAACCCATCATCACCATATACACACATTCCAGCACGTCTAGTACCTAAGTGTGAATGATAATCTACTCCAAAAAACAAATCTAAAGAACAATCTTCTTTAGATGCAACCGCAAAGTAACCACTCATATGTATTCCTCCATTCACATCCTCACCTATTTTACATGATTTTTTTATTAAAGTATATAAA
>CAZQJH010000040.1:0-11347 GCA_964593515.1 uncultured Erysipelotrichaceae bacterium | reverse complement strand
GCCCTTGCCGCAGCCAACCTCCAGCCGGATCTCTCTGGCTTCGGGATAAAGCTCACGCCAGCGTCCCTTCATGGTCTCCGGCTCCCGGATCCAGATGTCGCTGCATGCCTCCATACGGGGAACCAAATTGGGCTTTTTTCGCATTCGCATAGAAAAACCTCTTTCTGTGTATACTTGCCTGTATTATACCAAATATGAATGGACTCGTAAAGCGTTCTAATTTGAGAATTTTGTGTGTTTCTGAAAAACGAATTGTTTCATCCGGGAAAAGACTTGAAGAAATCCTGCGCCTGTGATATAATAACCCGGAAATCCGGGTGTGGCCCAGCTGGTAGGGCGCCTGGTTTGGGAGTGCTGCGGCTGTATCCGGGGTGTGACAGGATGAAACGCCGCAATTCCTTGCAGCGCCTGCGTTTGCGGGATTTCCCTTGATTGCCGAAAGCGGCATAAAAGCAGCTTTGACCACATAAATGACCACAGACAGAAAAATATTTCAATCGCACAAGTTTTGTGCTATAATAGTTCAAAATCAAATATCCGGGTATAGCGCAGTTGGTAGCGCGCTTGATTTGGGTTCAAGAGGCCGAGCGTTCGAATCGCTCTACTCGGACCAGATGAATGAACCCCTCTTTTCGAACATTTTTATCGAAAAGAGGGGCTTTTCTACTTGGAAAGCCTTGCGGTATAAGGGTTTCCTGAGTTTACATTTAATAAACGCTCCTGCAAAAATCCCCAAATGTCAAACTATTATTGAACGAAACTCGTTTTTTGAATGATTTTTTCGAAAAACGGGTTTCTTCTTTTGGTAAAGCCTTGCAGGGTCAGGTTTTCCCTATTATACATTTTGGGGAGGATATTTCAAAACTCCAGAAGCGCAATAGTAAAATGTGTGAGGTACCTAAGCATGTAAGCGTATTCGGTTGCAAACAGAGTGACTCTGAGCTATAATATTCTTAAAGAAAAATGTCAATCCCGTATAAAGAATGCTATTTGCAATCAGGCTAATTTGGGGGAAGGAAAATGCTTATTGACAGAGTAATGAGCTTTTGCGATTCAGAATATAGAAACGCACACAGAAATACCCGATGTGAGGATTGCTTACACACAGGTGATTGCTCCAGAAATTGTAAAGACTGCCTTGAAGAAATTCATTATCCATCACGGCATCCGAACGGAAAGAAATTTTACGATTGTCCTCATTTAATAAACTTTTATGTGTGTGACTATGCGTACAAATATGCTACAGAAATCTATTATCTATTGCAAAAAAGCGACGCTCTTGCAGAAATAGAGCATTACAGTATATTTTCGATTGGCTGTGGTGCCTGTCCCGATTTGATGGCTTTTGAACTCTATTTGCAAAGGAATGCTCCGGGTAAAACATTGGAGTACCGGGGCATTGATAAAAACCCGTTATGGGAATCTATCCACAACCAAGTGCTACAATATACCACAGCGGACATTACATATATCAATTTGTCTACCGAAGATGCATTTACATTTCTTGAGCAATTTGCGGTCGGAGACATTAATGTGCTGGTTTTGCAGTATATCATTTCAGCGCTGTACGTTTCAAAAGGTCCATGCGCGGTGGATAAGTTGTTCGATTTGATTATCGACAGCATTGTAAAGCATAAGAATGCTTCGGAGCCGTTTGTCATTCTGGTCAATGATGTTAATAGCAATAATATGGGCAGAGACTTGTTTCTGAGCCTTGTAACAAAATTGCAATTGGCAGAATTCCGTGTGAGTTACGATCAATATTATTTTGATAAAAACATTCAGGTTGAAGCGCAACGTTATGGTACAAGGCATGAAAAAAGTGTTGCAATGAATGAGGCAACGGCGAGAAGATATTGCCAGTATGAGCCTTGGCAGTTTTGTACAAGCGCTCAATTATTGATTGAGATAGGAGGGGATGATGAATGATAGTGAGCGCAAGCCGCCGTACAGACATCCCTTCATATTATTCAGAATGGTTTGTAAACCGAATAAAAGAAGGATTTGTATATGCAAGAAATCCGATGAACATCCATCAAATAAGCAAAATCGCTCTCTCAACCGAAGTAGTCGATGGTATTGTTTTTTGGACAAAAAATCCTTTGCCAATAATGGATAAACTCCACATTTTGGATAGATACATGTATTATTTCCAGTTTACTGTTAACTCGTATGCCCAAGATATTGAGCCAAATGTACCAAATAAAAATGATATAATCATTCCGGCATTTAGAGACTTGTCAAAAAATCTTGGTGCGGACCGCGTTATTTGGCGGTATGATCCCATTTTGCTGACAGAAAAGTATACTGTTGACTACCATGTAACATACTTCGAAGAAATAGCAAAACGCTTATCTGGGTACACAAACAAGTGCATTATAAGCTTTGTGGATATGTACCGCAATACGCAAGGAAATATGAAAGCGTTCGGCTTACTCCCTCTGGGGACTAAGGAAATGCTTGAATTAGCACAGCGTCTGGTAGCAATCGCGGAAAAGTATCATATAATAGTTGAATCCTGTGCAGAAAAGATTAACTTAGAGCAGTTTGGCATTGCACATGGACACTGCATTGATTGTGGATTGTTTGAAAAATTATTGGGATGTAAACTGAATCTGGATAAAGACAAGAATCAAAGGGAAGAGTGTGGATGCATGGCGAGCATTGATATTGGTATGTATAACACCTGTAGAAATGGTTGTCGATATTGTTATGCAAATTACAGTGCAAAAACAGTTGAGCGATTGTGTTCTTTGCACGATCCGTTATCTCCGTTGATTTCTGGTATAGTTGGACCAGATGATGTCGTGAAAGAACGATTGGTAAGGTCTTGCAAACAATGCCAAATGGATTTGTTTTGAAACATAAAACTATTGCTGAGGAAGGGTAATAGAGTTTCACATGTTTGAATGCTCGTTTCAACGAAATCTCGTGGCATCTATAGTGTTGGGATTACACAAAAAACCTCTGAAATCAGTCAATTTCAGAGGTTTTTTCTTGTTCCTTGTTTATTGCGGCGCAGAATATGAACAAATTGGATTTGAAGGGGGATGCTACGTTTAAGGCACCCCCTTTTCTATCTCTTTTTCTTACCATCAAGAGTTTTCCTAATTTTCTGCATATGCCTCTTTGTGTCACGCGTGATTGCTTCGTTGGAACCATATTCCCTTTCGGCACGTGATACATATGTCAGGAAATTTCCGGGTTTTCCATCAGCCCCGCGTTCTGAGTAGCGTCGATACAGGTTTTCACAACTGATATGCTTCCCCGCAGGTGTATAACCACCAGCCTTGGCAATGTTATTTGCTTTCCGGTACATACGGTAATAATATTTCGAAATTGTTTTCGCCCGGATTGAGACTTGTCTGCCGTCAAATGTAAAACCAAGGAAATTGATGAATCTACTGCTGCCATCTGCTTCCGCATGAAACTGTTTTCCGCAATTTTCTAACTCGCCATCAGCATAATGAAAATATTGAGTTTTGCTCTGCTCCAAGGTTAGCCTTGGTGCAGTTTTAAGCAGTGTATGGATCTTTCCAAAGGCTTCAGCAGCATTGAGTTCAGCAACATCTGGAAGGATGATAATAAAGTCGTCGCTATACCGCATATACTTGCCGCCAAGGCCCAAAATCATATCATTAATAAGTTTATCGACTTCAAGCATATATACATTGGCGAGAGTAGCACTTATGGGGGAACCTTGAGGAATCCCATAATGATTTGCATTTTTCACAATATGGGATCGGTTCTCTTTAAACTGCCTCGGCATAAGGACACGCACTTGACTATTTAAGTTTTTTCGTCCAGCCCAGTCATCGCTAAGCCCATTGAGAGCGAGCAAATCTGTCAGTTCCCACTTACTGTAGGCAGTAACATTTTTAAACACGCTGTAATGATCATCGGGTAAGCGGTCGCATTTCAACAACGAACACCATTGCCGTTTCAGATAATCATGGTCAAGGTTATCGAAGAAATGCGTAAAATCGCCAATCATCACATAACATCTTCCGAGCTCCTTGATATAATCAAAGGCCCGTTTCGAAAAATAGATGTTACTTTTATGAAGGTCAGTACGATAGGCTACCGCAACATCGGATGTTCCATCGATTCGAACCCTTTCGTTATAGAGCTCATTCAACATAAAACTGTAATACTGGTAGATACAGCGGTCAATGTGAGCTGCATAACAAATATCCCGAGTTTTTACACGGGTGCTCATAAGAAAGTAATTTCAGAAATTACGATTATGGCATCTGTCAGACGGGGTTGGTAAAAGAGATAACGGGTATTCGGTGCAAAATCCGAGTACCCGTTATTTTTTTGCCCTTAACTGAAAGCAATAGATTTATTCACAGTTTTCGAGTATAATGAAGCTATAATCATCCTATCCCAAACAATCCGAGATTTTTTCAAAAAATCTCAAAAAATTTTGGAAACATTGGAACAATTCAGCCCTTTTCATGCCATATATAGTAGAGGGCTATTTCAAAACGATTGGAGGTGACGCTTTTGGACAAGAAGAAAGGTCCGACAGGTTTCATTGTAGTGCTGCCCGGTGAGGTCATCGAGATACCGCAGGACAGCGACAAGTCATGGCTGACCCTATTTTATAGCCTACCGAGGGAACTTGCAGAAAAGTGGAAGCCAGCCTACGATCTGCTCCGCTGCCCCTATGAAGTTCTGAGGACGGACAAGTATGACCACATCGTATGTGATGATATGTTTAAGCTGCTTGTGTGGGACTGCTACGCATGGAGCGCATGGCAGTTCTTCCAAGTGAAAGACAGCAAGGGAAATTATCGTGACATACCCGGCAACTGGACGCAGTATGCAGGATATTTCCCTTTGTGGCGTTTGTCGTACAGCATTATCCCCTACATCCGAATGAAGTTTGAGCAGAACGGGCTCGGATTTCAAGAGCTTTACAACATCCCGCAGGGCATGGAAGTGCCATGGCTGACTTATCAGCAATTCAGCAATCTGATTGGTAATGTCACCGATATGGTGGTTGCGGAACAGAAATGGCAGCCTGTGATTGACGCTATCTGGGAAAACAGGACCGTCGAAGACTACGAAACCACAAGCAGCACCGTCAAGACCGATTTCATGCGGAAGTGGCATCACAACCGTTCTGGTAAGCCGATCTCTCTGGATGAAATGATGGAGAGTGAGGACGGGGACATTTTCGATGTGGCAGACCCCCGCAGCGAGTTTGAGCAATCAGTTATTTCCGAAATGCAGGTAGCCACCTTTGCAGAGAGCACCATCACCGAGAAAGACCGGGAGATATTGAAGTTGCGTATGGAGGGTTACACCGAGCAGGAAATCGCAGATAAGGTTGGCTACAAGACCGCCAGCGCAGTCCATAAGCGAATCGCCAAGATCGCAGACGCTTATGAGGATTATGTGACAGCGGAATATCAGAAGTATTTGGACAAGTAAACAGACGAAGAAACGGCAGCAGTTACCCAAGTGGTGACTGCTGCTTTTTCATGCAAGAAAGGAGAATTTTATGAGCAGAGAACCATTTGAAACCATGCCCGATGTGATGGACGCAAAGCAGATTGCGGAAGCGTTGCAGATTTCCAAAGCCGGGGCATACAACCTTTTGAACAGCCCGGATTTTCCAACCTTACGGATCGGCGGGCGTAAATTGGTGATGAAAAATGAGCTTGTGGAATGGCTGAAAAGTCGTACAAACAGGAAAGTGTAAAAACATGGTCAAGAGCCGGAAAAGTGGCAAATCAGCTGATAGCGTGAGCCGGAACATACTCCGCATCATTTGGAGTGTTTCTATCGAAAAATCGCACCACTTTTCCAATTCAAGAGATGAGAAAAAATAGTGAAAAACAGGAGGTTTTATGAGAACAGGACTTACCAAGAGAGAAAAGACAACAGCCATCTTTTTTGACGAGTATGGCAGCATGATCGAGGTGCAGACCCATAATACCGACCTCATAAAGCGGCTGTCGGCATTTGCGGCGAAGTACCCGGAGTGCTGCCGACAGATTGACGATGATGAACAAGGCGGGCTGACCTTTGAGATCGAAAAAGGTAGACTTAGTTTCCGGCTGACTGCGCCATACAGCGAGGAACGGAGACAGGCGGCAAGTGAATGGGCGAAGAAGAACGGAATCAAAGGTTGAAAAGCTGTCGGCGTGTTTACCTGAAAAAGCTCTCTACACAATGAATATTTACAATTTGATGTTGATTGAAGTCATTCAAACTGCTATAATAATTATGGGTTAGTTTGCCCTACTCGAAAGAGAATATGGAATGAGAGGAGAGGTGCAACGATGAATCCCGTATTGAAATATCGTGGTGGAAAATCTCGGGAAATTCCACGCTTCTTACAATATATACCTGATGACTTCAATCGCTACATTGAGCCTTTTTTTGGCGGCGGTGCAGTATATTTTTATCTTGAGCCCGAAAATGCAATTATAAATGATGTCAACACTCGTTTAATGATATTCTATCGTCAGTTGCGTGACAATTATCCTGAGATGAGGGCGCAGCTTGATACTTTGCAACAGTTATATGAGGAAAATCAAGCAAGGTACAAAAGACTTAAAGCCCAAACACCAGACGAGCGTGTCCCAAATGATAATGAGGCGCTATATTATCGCATCAGAGAACTTTTCAACCACCCCGATGGTAGTTATCTTGATGGCGTGTTGTATTTCTTTATAAACAAGACCGCTTACTCGGGCATGATTAGGTATAACAACAGCGGCGAATATAATGTTCCGTTTGGTCGTTATCCCAATCTGAACACTCGACTGGTCACACAGCAGCATAGTGATTTATTGCAAGGCGCTGAATTATATAGTCTGGATTACAGCCAGATATTTGAAATGGCGCAGGAAGATGATTTTATATTCTTAGACCCGCCATATGATTGTGTGTTTAATGATTACGGAAATATTGACATGATGAATGGTTTTGACGAAGCAGAACACCGTAGGTTGGCTGCCGATTTCCGTAATCTCCCCTGCCGCGCCTTAATGGTAATTGGTAAAACTCCTCTCACAGAAGAACTCTACGGAGAATACATCTTCGATGAGTATTACAAAAACTATGCAGTAAATATCAGAAATCGTTTCAATAATGATAAAATGCACATCGTTGTAAAAAACTATTAGGAGTGCAAAATGGGAGTAATTAAAAGTAGTCGTACATTATTTTTTACTACTTCGCCCAGATCACCCAAAAAGTTAATCCCAGAAATCGCTTTGTTGGTGGATAACTTTTCTGGGCAAACATGGAGTGGCAATGAGCAAGTACAGGAAGAATTTGCCCGCACGCTCGCTGCTGCAACCACATTTGGGGGAGATACCTCTAAGAAGTATTCTGCATTTAGTGCACGAGATCGTATTACTCGCTCGCCGCAGGGATTGGGGTTTGTTGATCTTTCTCCAACAATTCAGTTGACAGAAGCAGGCGAATCTTTTATACATGGCAACAGACCGCATGAAATCTTTTTGCGGCAGCTCTTAAAATTCCAGTTACCCTCTCCCTATCACAAAGAGGGAAGTAAAATCAAAGGGACATTTTGGGGGCGTCCCTACTTGGAAATCATTCGTTTAATCCGTGATTTAGACCACCTGACACCGGATGAATTTAGAATCTTTGCGTTGCAACTGACGGACTATCGCAACTATGAAGCGGTAAAAAATCAAATCATTTCTTTCCGAGAAGAAAAGGAAAAACATAAGGGGCAGTATAAGCGATTTGTTGACGATGTTATAAATCGGGAAATATCCAAAATTTATTCTACCGAAATTGAATCCGGCAACATAGCAACCAGAGAATCAAAGACGAGCGATGTGCGGTCATTTATCAGCAAAGAAAAGCGCAACATGAGGGACTATGCTGATGCATGTTTCCGCTATTTCCGTTTCACCGAAATGTTTGTTTCTGATGGTAGGTCGATACAGATCGCTCCAGATAAAATTTCAGAGATTGATTTTATTTTGGAAACTGTCCCGAGAGAGCCTACTTACATTGATGATGTAACTGCATTTAAGAATTATTTGTTTGACCCCGCACAGCCTCGTCTGTATACAGATGGCCGCAGCAATTTAGAGGATACACTGATGCGTCATTTTTCGTATACTAAACGAGAGCTTTCTGAAAAGACAATCGAAGAGCTGAAAGATTTGCGTGATAGTGCTGTTCAAGCAAAACGGGCTGCAATTATTCAAAAGCAGACCGAGGAACTAAAGTCTTATGCGCTGTATCAAGAAGTCATTGATACATACAACGAGATTTTATCAGATGAGGTATACGATGCTCCCCTGTTCCTCGAATGGAATACATGGCGAGCCATGACTATGCTGGACGGCGGAACTATTAAAGGCAATTTCAGGATTGACGACGCGGGGCGACCCACATCAACAGCCCAAGGCAATATGCCGGACATTGAATGTGATTATGATACCTTTGCTCTTTCGGTTGAAGTTACCTTGCAGCGAGGACAGCGGCAATATGAATCTGAGGGAGAGCCAGTCACACGGCATTATGCTCAGTTGCAAAAGGCGACAGGAAAAACCACTTATTGCCTGTTTATAGCTCCGTCAATTAACAGAGCAACATGGGCACACTTCTTCGGCTTAAATCAGATCAGAAATATCGCTGCTTATGGAGGCAAGCCCAAGATTATCCCATTGGAACTTGATTCGTTTATGCGGTTGATTGAAAACTCCTATACAAGCGAAGGCATACCTCAACCACAAGATGTTCAGAAGTTTTTGCAGACGGCCATTGACGAAATAGATAATTCTACTGATGAAATTGATTGGAGCAATAGAATTTCTGCTTATGTTGATAAGTGGTTGGTCGCATAAATGAAATCCCTTTGGAACAAAGGGCGCACTTCTATACAGGGGCAAGCCCTGTATGTGCGCTCTGCGAGGCAGACAGCCCGGACGATTGATGTTCGGGCTGTTTTGCGTCACTCCGTTCCGAACAAGGGGCTGCACCCCTTGCGGCTTCGCCTATCCCTGCGTACTTGTCATATGGAAACGGTTTTGACAAACCATTCCCAAACGACAAGTCTGAAAATCGAACACATTACATAGACCGTTTACCGATTATCGGTAGGCGGTCTTTTTCTATCCCCAATATCAAAATCAAGGAGGTCATACACTATGACAAAACAGAAAACCATCCCCGAACTGGAAACAGAGAAAGCGGAAAATGAACGCAAGCTCTCGCAGCTCCAACACAAAAAACAGCAGATTGAAAATCGCATCACCTACTACGAAAAGGGAGATCGGCGCAAGCGGGCGCACCACCTTATCACCTGTGGCGCAGCCATTGAAAGTGTTGCACCGCTGACAAAGGTTTTGACCGAAACCGAGTTTTACTCCTTTGCTGAAAAAGCTCTTGCCGTCCCGGAGGTCAAGGGCTTGCTTATGGAAGCGGTCAACGAACACAACCGGGCAGAACAGAAAGAGAGGTGTTGAGTATCGCACTATATCATTTTCATGTGACACAAATCAAGCGCAGCGCAGGACAATCCGCTATTGCGTCTGCCGCCTATCGCTCCGGCGAAAAGCTGCACAGCGAATACTACGGTGAGGACAGCGACTACACCAAAAAGGGCGGCGTGATTTGTTCGGAAATCCTGCTGCCGCCCTATGCCCCTCCCTCTTTCTCGGATCGGGAAACCCTATGGAATGAAGTGGAGAAAGCGGAACGGGGAAAGAAAGCGCAGCTTGCATACAGCTTTGACATTGCTTTGCAGAACGAGTTTTCCATGCAGGAGAACATCGAGCTTGCAAGGCAATTTTTATTGGAGCAGTTTGTGAGCAGGGGCATGGTGGTGGACTTCGCCGTTCACTCTCCCGACAAGGATGACGGCGGCATTTCCAATCCTCATTTCCATGTCATGTGTCCTATCCGTCCTCTGGATGAACATGGTAGATGGGGCAACAAACAGCGGCGGGAATATCTGCTGGACGAACATGGCGAGCGTATCCGTGATGAAGCAGGAAACTATGTATTCAACGCTGTGCCGACTACCGACTGGGGCAGTCCCGACACCTTGGAACATTGGCGGCAAGCATGGGCTGAACTGTGCAATCAGAAGTTTGCGGAAAAGGAATTGGACTGCCGGATTGACCACCGCAGCTATGAGCGACAGGGCATCGACCAGCTCCCTACTGTCCATGAGGGTGTGACCGTCCGAGCTATGGAAGCAAAGGGCATCCGCACCAACAAGGGTGATCTCAACCGCTGGATCAAGGCGACCAACGATCTGATCCGCAATCTGAAAAAGAAAATCTCTGCGCTGCTTGATTGGCTGAAAGAAGCGCATGAGGAATTGAGCAAGCCGCAAGTTCCAAATCTGGCGCAGCTTCTCAGCGAGTATTACACCAATCGTAACGCCGGGGCTTGGAGTCAGAAAGCAAAGATTGGCAATCTCAAAGAGGTCAACGAGATTTGCAATTATCTTATGCAGAATAAACTCACAACGCCGGAGGAATTGCAGGAGCGTGTGTCTATGCTGAGTGCCCGCATCGACACTTTGAAAAACTCCATGCGTGGCAAATCCAACCGCACGAAAGAGTTGGACGAACTTCTCCGTATGGTGCAGTTTTACACTGAGGGTAAGCCCATTGCCGACAAATTGGCGACCATCAAATGGAAAGGCAAGCGGGAGCAGTTTATGTCCGAAAATGAAAACGCACTCCGCCTGTATCACATGGCAGAGCGCAAGTTAAAACCGCATTTCAAGGATGGCAAGCTGCCTATCACCGCATGGCGCAAAGAGCGTGACCGTCTGGAACAGGAGTACAAGACCGGGCAAGCGGAGCTTTCTCCCATCTATGCGGAGGTGAAAAAGCTCTGGCAGATCAAATACAAGGTGGAGCAAGTCATCCATGAGCAGGAGCGACAGAACGCCGTCACACGGCAGAAAAAACAGGAAATCGAACACTAATCTTTACACATTTTTAGGAGGCACTTATGAGCAAGAAGAAACCATTTGAACATGAAATCGACCCGGAGCTTTTGGCAGAAATCGAGGCATGGGAGCCGCAGGAGCATGACGAGCCGGAGGGATATTACTTCTCCAACCCCGACCCCTATCTTAAACCCACACCGCTGCCGCCTGACCATCCCAGACACAATTTCTGGTTTGACGAGGATGGACACATCCGTGTGAAAAATCCATCCGCTTTCTGGCTGCCGGAGTTCACCTTGCAGAAAGAGATCGGCGGCACGATCTACTCTGTCACAGGCACTTATGACGGAACGGAAACGCTGGATAAGAAAATGGAGCGTATTATGGCTGAAAAGTTTACAGAAAAGTTGGAGGATAGCGAATGACAAATTCACA
>CAZQJH010000039.1:0-11744 GCA_964593515.1 uncultured Erysipelotrichaceae bacterium | reverse complement strand
ATTTTATGTTGATGTTATATTGTTATCTTCATTATCTAATTAAAAAAGGATAAAAGGTAGATTTACCTTTTATCCTTTGTTTTTCTTTTTACTTTTACGGATACTTCCATCCTTTTTGCTATCTTTACGTTTGCTACGACGACGTTCTTCACGTCTTTTTTCTACTCTAGTTCCCTTCTTATCATTTTTATCTTTCTTTTCAGGGGCATGATCAATATCAACTTGACAAGTTACTTTTCTAATTTTAGCTCCTTGCATGTTATTTAATACTAAATCTACTTTTTCAGCGGCAATATCTACTAAAGTAAATGATTTACGAATATCAATTTTCCCAATATATTTACCTGAAATATCACATTCTTCAATAATAGCAGCTACTACATTGTTGATTTGAATACCATCATTTTTCCCAACTGAGAATTTTAAAGTAACTGGTTTAAAGTTAGAACTAAATTTCTTGATTTTTTCTTCTTCTTCAATATCAATAACTTCATTTTTGTAAGTCATAGAAATTAAAGCACTTAAAATATTCTCTAAGGCAATTCCTTCAGCTAATAAATCATTAGCAATTTCCATACTTGATTCAGTTAAACCTTCATCACAAGCTTGTTTAACCATTTCAATATATGCTTTACGATTAGCTTTTTCAATTTGTTTAGATGAAGGTAAATTCTCGTGGTGAATTTCACTCTTAGTATATTTTTTGATATTTTTAATAATACCTTTTTGACGAGCACCACAAACTAAAGTAATTGCTACTCCTTTTTTACCTGCACGTCCAGTACGTCCTACACGGTGAATATAATATTCATTGTCTTGTGGAATATCAAAGTTAACTACTAAATCAATATCATCAACATCAATACCACGAGCAGCTACATCCGTTGCAATTAATACTGGATATAATCCACTTCTAAATTGATCCATTACTCTTGATCTGAATTCTTGTTTCATATCTCCATGAATAGAAACAGCTTTGATATCATGTTTGTTTAATTCATCACATAACTCATCAACCATTTTCTTTGTATTCGCAAAGATCATACATAATTCAGGATCATAATGATTTAATAATACTCTTAAAGCATTAGCTTTTTTACCTTTAGGAACTTCATAATAAACTTGTTTAATCGTATCAATTGTACGTTGAGCACTTTCGATTTCAACAGTAATTGGGTCTTTTTGGAACGTAGAAGCGATTTTTAAGATTTCTTTAGGGAAAGTTGCACTAAATAAAATTGTTTGATAATCACGTTCTTTAGGCATCATTGATAAGATTTCTTCAATATCTTCTTTAAATCCCATATTAAGCATTTCATCAGCTTCATCTAAAATAACCATATCAATATTTTTTAATTTTAATGTACGGCGATTTAAATGATCCATAATTCTTCCTGGTGTACCAACTACAATGCTGCAACCACGTTTTAATAATTGAATTTGACGATCAATTGGGGCTCCTCCATAAATTGGCACAATTTTTACCCCTTCTTTATATTTACTAAACTTTCTTAATTCCATTGCCACTTGTGTAACTAATTCACGAGTAGGACAAATAATTAATGCATGAGGAAAATCACTACCATAAGTAGCTTTTTCGATTGCTGGAATTCCAAAAGCTGCAGTTTTACCTGTACCAGTATGAGACTTACCTAAAACATCTCTTCCTTCCATAATTGCTGGAATACTTTGAGCTTGAATTGGAGTTGGATTCTCATAACCAATTTCTTCGATAACGCGTAATAATTCACTACTTAAATTTAAATCCTTAAATGTTGTCATCACTACCTCTTTCTGTTGCTTAAGCAACCGTACAATTCTACCATTTCTTATTCATATTAGTCAATTACTTTTTAAGCAATTTGGTGATAATATGCTTTAATGAAATCAATAAAATCACGGTATAAAATAAAGCTTATTTTTCCTTCATCTTCATAAGCAACATAATAAGCATCATCATAATTATAAATAACTTCATAAGCATGATTTTTAACCAAAATACAAGTTAAAGGCATTTTATATCTAGTTTTATTACCATTAACATCCACATCATGATAAACATAATTAGTGCTAACATATAAAGTTTCATCTAAACCAGCTAAACTAATTTGTCCTTCATATAAATCATCAATATACCAATCACTATTAACGATTTCGATATATTTATTAGCAAATTTCTCACTTGCTTGTTGCTTGAGCGCTTCTACATCTAATTCAAATAATCTCATTTTATCACCTCTAGAATTATACAACACTTTTAAATTTTTGCAAATAACATATTTTTCCATAGTTTATCGATTTTTTATCGTCAACCATCGCATATAATATCATTAACAATAGAAATATTGTGATAAAGAATAATAATTTCTTTATAAATTTTTTCTCCTTTAAAATAAAGAAAATGGCTAGGTAACTAGTCATTTTCTTTATATAAAAAACGTTGAAGCTTTGGCTTCAAATTGATAAGACAGTATAGAAAACTTATATATCTGTGGCATTGTTAAGGAAAACATTATCAAAAACAAACTATATCTAAATCAGCATAAAGAAAAAGGGTGTAACCACATTTTGCAAGGTTACACCGCATTCTCTAAAATACTTTCTTATCCACCTTGAACTTTACGCTCAAGGTTTTTTAGTTTATTTAAATAATTTTTTGAATTTTTCAAATGGAGTATCATTTTTGTGAACTTTACGAAGTTTTTCATATAATTCTTTTTCTTCATGCGAAACTTTCTTTGGAATTTCAATTTTAATTTCAACATATTGATCTCCTACATCGCCACGAACTGATTTAACTCCTTTACCTTTAATTCTAAATTGTTGACCATATTGAGTACCTGCTGGAATTTCTAAGGTTTCATCACCATATACTGTAGGTACTTCAACCTTAGCTCCTAAGGTAGCATCAATGGCACTAATAGGAATTGTAATATGGATATTATTTCCATCACGAACGAATTGTTTATGTGGTGATACAATAAATTCGATATATAAATCTCCATTAGGTCCACCATTAATTCCACGTTCACCTTTATTTGGAATTCTTAATTGTTGACCACTTTGAATTCCGGCTGGAATCTTAATATCAATTTCACTACGTTTACGTTCATATCCTTTACCATTACATTTAGGACATTTGTTGACAATTGTTTTACCTTTACCATTACAACTTGGACATTCGCTTTCAGATTGGAATACACCAAATGGTGTACGTTGTTGACTCATTACTCGTCCACTACCATTACATTGTCCACAAGTTTTAATGTCGCTACTAGATTTAGCACCGGTTCCATTACATTCACTACATTGTTCATCAACATCTAAACGAATTGTTTCTGTTTTACCGAAAATCGCATCCATAAAATCAACACGCATTTTCATAAAACGATCATTACCTTTACGTGGTCCACTTTGTGTGCGGCGTGAAGAACCTCCACCAAAACCACCACCAAAGAATGAACTAAAGATATCTTCAAATCCACCAAAGTCACCAAATCCACCTTGACCAAATCCAGCTGAACCATCTAGTCCGGCATGTCCATATTGATCATAAATTTGTTTCTTTTGTGGATCAGATAATACTTCATAAGCTTCATTTACTTCTTTAAATTTAGCTTCAGCATCAGCTTCTTTATTAATATCAGGGTGATATTTTTTTGCCATTTTACGATAAGCTTTTTTAATCTCATCATCACTAGCACCTTTACTTATCCCCAACACTTCATAATAATCTCTTTTGTCAGCCATTATAACACCCCTTTTCTTATTGTTATTTAACTTCAATTATGCCTAGTGAAACCACTAGGCATAATGATTATATATTAGTTCTTTTCAGTGAATTCAGCATCCATTACATCGTCATTAGCATTTGAAGCATCACCTTGTTGTTGGTACATTTGTGCACTAGCAGCTTGCATAGCTTGTTTTAAAGCATCTAATTTAGTTTTAACTGCTTCCATATCGTTATCATCTAATGATTTTTGTAAGTCGTTACGTAAGTCTTCAACTTGTTGTTTTTGGTTAGCATCAATCTTATCACCGTTATCAGCTAATACACCATCGATTTGAGCGATAAATCCTTCAGCTTCATTACGTAAGTCGATTTCAGCTTTACGTTTTTCATCTTCAGCTTTGTGTTCTTCAGCTTCACGAACCATTCTATCGATTTCTTCATCAGTTAATCCACTTGAGTTTTGGATTGTGATAGATTGTTCTTTACCAGTTCCTTTATCTTTAGCTGATACGTGAACAATACCATTAACGTCGATATCAAATGTTACTTCAATTTGAGGAACTCCACGACGAGCAGGAGCAATACCATCTAATTTAAACATACCTAATTCTTTGTTGTCATTAGCCATTGGTCTTTCCCCTTGTAATACACGAATATCTACGGCAGGTTGGTTATCAGCTGCTGTTGAGAAGATTTGTGATTTACTTGTTGGAATAGTTGTATTTCTTGGAATTAATACTGTCATAACTCCACCCATTGTTTCAATTCCTAATGATAATGGTGTTACGTCTAATAATAATACCCCTTTAACATCACCTTGGATAACTCCACCTTGAATAGCAGCTCCCATCGCAACTACTTCATCAGGGTTTACTGAACGGTTTGGTTCTTTACCTAATACATTTTTAACTGCTTCTTGTACAGCAGGAATACGAGTTGAACCACCAACTAAGATTACTTGGTGAATATCATTTTTAGTTAATCCAGCATCGCTTAAAGCTTTTCTTACTGGTTCCATTGTACGATCAACTAAGTGTTTAGTCATTTGATCAAATTTAGCACGAGTTAATGTAGCTTCAAAGTGTAATGGTTCTTGATCAGCACTTTGCGTAATGAATGGTAATGAAATTTGTGTTTGTGTAATACCTGATAAGTCTTTTTTAGCTTTTTCAGCAGCATCTTTTAAACGTTGCATTGTCATTGCATTTTTACTTAAATCAACACCATTTTCTTGTTTGAATGTTTCTACCATCCAGTTAACGATAACATTATCGAAGTCATCTCCTCCTAAAGCTGTATCTCCATTTGTTGATAATACTTCGAATGTTCCATCAGCTAATTCAAGGACTGAAACGTCAAATGTTCCTCCTCCTAAGTCATATACTAAGATTTTTTGTTCAGCATCAGTTTTATCAATACCATAAGCTAAAGCAGCTGCTGTTGGTTCGTTGATAATACGTTCAACTTCTAAACCAGCAATTTTACCAGCATCTTTAGTTGCTTGACGTTGAGCATCGTTGAAGTAAGCAGGTACTGTAATTACTGCTTTTTCTACTTTTTCACCTAAGTAATCTTCAGCATATCCTTTTAAGTATTGAAGAATCATTGCACTGATTTCTTGTGGTGTATATTGTTTTCCTTCTAATTCTACTTTTTCATTTGTACCAATTAAACGTTTAACACTTGATACTGTATCTTTGTTTGTTACAACCATACGTTTAGCAGCATCCCCAACGATTCTTTCTCCGTTTTTGTAAGCTACTACTGATGGTGTTGTACGATTTCCTTCAGGGTTAGTAATTACTTTACATTCTCCCCCATCCATAACACATACACAACTGTTTGTTGTACCTAAGTCAATACCAATAATTTTACTCATAATTAATTTCCTCCACTTTCTTTTTTATTCGCTCACTTTTACTAGTGATGCACGTAATACACGATCTTTTAAGACATAACCTTTTTGTAATACTTCAACTACTAATCCAGCTTCAACTCCTTCAACACTCTCACTCATTAAAGCTTGGTGGTAGTTAGGATCAAATGGTAAATTCAATGCTTCAATTTCTTTAACACCTTCATTGTTTAAGATATTGATTAATTGATTATAAATCATTTCAAATCCTTTAACATATGTTTTAACCGCATCATCTTCCCCTTTATAAGCTAATGCTCTTTCTAGGTTATCAATAACCGGTAAAATTTCGCTTGCAAATGATTGAATACGATATTTTTTAATCATATCACTTTCATTTGTTAAGCGTTTCTTTAAGTTATCACAATCAGCATATGCTTTAAAGTAAGCATTTTTCGCATCAGATAACTCTTTGCTTAAGCGTTCAATCTCATTTTGTGCTTCTTCATATTTCTTTTTTGAAACAAAGCCAAAACCTTTTTTATCTTTGTTAGTTTCTTCACTATCTTCACTAACTTGATCGCTTTCGCATGTTTCTACTTCTTCAACATTTTCTTCATTTAATGTTGCTTCATTTACGTTTTTCTCTTCCATATTTACCTCCTTGTCACTTTCCACTATATAATTCTTCAATAACTGATGTCATATATTCCATTAATGCAACTACTTTGTTATATTGCATTCGACTTGGACCAACAACCATTAATTCACCTTCTTCACTATTACCAAACTTTAATTTAGAACTAACTACTGCTACATTATCTAATTTGATAATTTCACTATCTCCACCAATCGTTAATGATATATTACCTTCATGATGAGAAATTTGTCTAAAGATTGATGAATCTTCTAACATTTTCATAATTTGCTTTAGTTTTTCCACATCGGCAAATTCTGGTTGGTATAGCATATTGTTTTGACCACTACAATAAACACTATCATTAGCAAATCGCATAAAAGCATTCACAAAAGCTTCAAATAAAACTTCATGCCGAGCTACTTGACTAGCTAGCAACGGTTGAATTTCTTTTAAACGATTAACTACTTCATTAATTGGTGTTCCTACCAACTTATCATTTAATACATCACAATAAGTTTTTAAATCATCTACGGAAATACTTTCTTCAAAATGGAATGTTTTATTTTCCGTATGACCATGGTCAGTAATAAATACAGCTACCGCACTATGTTCACTAATTGGAAATAATTGAACATGTTGTAATGTTTGATACCTACTTTCTGGACCTAAAACAAGTGTAGTTAAGGAAGTCATTTGTGATAAGATATCACAACTCTTTTTAACCATCTCTTCCCGTGAATAATGTCTTTCGTTAAAAATGGTTGTTAAGGAGTTTTTTACTTCCTCATCTAAATTGGTTTCCATCAAGTTTTCGACATAATATCGATACCCTTTCGCACTAGGAATTCTTCCTGAAGAAGTATGGGTCTTTTCTAATAAGCCTAATTCTTCTAGAGCTGCCATTTCATTTCTAATTGTTGCTGATGAACAAGAGAAATCAAGTAAATCCATTAATCGCTTTGAACCAACTGGTTCAGCGGTTTTGGTAAACTCATCGACTATCGCTTTAAGTATTTGCATACGTCGTTTCGTTAACATAATAGCACCTCCATTCTTTAGCACTCATACCTTACGTCTGCTAATAGTATAACTCTTTTATTTAGCACTGTCAACAAAGAAGTGCTAAATTTAGCTAAAAAAGATTTTTTTCCTTTTTTTTCCATAATTTAACGATATAATATTATTAGGTGATTTAAATGAAACAAATAATTTATCAAAATAATCGCAATTATATTATTGCCACAACCTTAAAAGATGATACTAAAGAAGATATGCAAAACCTTGCTTTACATGCAACAAATAATGCACAAGGAGTTATTAATAATCGGCAAATGTTAGCTGATTATTTACAAATACCGATCACTAATATGGTTTTTGCCAATCAAACCCACAGTGATCATTTTTATGAAGTATGTGCTAATGATTTAGGTAAAGGTTTATATGATTTAAATAGTGCTATTGCTGATTGTGATGCTTTATATACTAAATTAAGCAATGTTGTTATTGGAGTTTTTAGTGCTGATTGTGTACCAATTTTATTATATGATGAAACTAGTGGAATCATTGCTGCTATTCACTCCGGGTGGTTAGGTACAACTAAAGAAATATTAAACAAAACTTTACAACATTTAATTACTAAGGAAAACTTAAATCCTAAGACAACTTATGCTTATATTGGTATTTGTATTGATCAAACTACTTTTGAAGTTGGTTTAGATGTAATCAATAAATTACAACAAATGTCTTTTGATACTTCTAGTTTTATCAAAATGATTTCACCAGAAAAAGCACTTGTCGATCAAAAAGGTATTAATCAACAAATGCTTTTAAACAATGGTATTTTACAAACCAATATTATGGTTGAAAGTGGTAATACGATGACTAATCCACTTGATTGTTTCTCTTATCGTTTAGATAAACAATGTGGTCGTCACTATTCTTACATCATGAAGAAATAATTTCTAGCTCGACAATTTTTTGTAGAGCTATTTTCTTTTCCACAATTTGAATTATCTTTTGTGAGTTTAAATCCAATTTAGCTACAAGCCCAACTACTTCAAGATATTCATCTTTAGTTTCATAAATTGCTCTAACCATCATTCCAACTTTAATTTGACTTAAGGTATAATTTAATAAATCATATTGATCTTGAACTAAATTTTTCTTTTCAACAACTACTTTTTCTTGTGCTCTTAAATAAGCATCTAAACCTTTTAATGAATCAAAAGGGGCAAACAATTTTGCTCTTGGTGCATGTTCATTGCGCATTATGTCCTCCTATTAGCAAATTACGCTTACGCGTCGTTGCTTTTTCTTGCATATTCATTCCTTTTAAAATAGCATTTTTTCCATGTTTTTCTTTAATTTCAACAATTACTTGATTTAACTTACGTTCAGCTAATATCTCATCATAATCACAAAACAAATCATAATATTCTAAATCTTCACTAACAACTTGATTAAAACTAATTCCTATTTGACGAATTGGATGAGTCCGTGAAGTAGTATTTAAATATAGTAATTCAAATTCTTTTAATAAATAATGATATGAATTAGTTCGCATCACTAATTTACGACTACCTCCACTCGCTTTACGAGTATTTTTGGAATAATTAACAACTAATGAAATATTATTAGTAACAACATGTTGTGCAACTAAATCTAAGACTTTTAATTCAACCATCTCTTTCATAACCACTAGTGCATCTACAAAATTATAATCTTCAAATAAAATTTGACTTTGCGAGATACTATGTGATTTACCTTTATATTGTTTAATATCTTTAATTGTTACACTTTCTCTTCCATATGCATGATCAATTAAATATTGGGCATTAATACCTAATAAACGTTTTAATAAAGCTGGTTCACATTTAGCTATATCTTCCATACAATAACAATTAATTGATTCTAATCGTCTTCTAATTCCTGAACCAATTTGCCAAAAATCATCTAATGGTTGATGTTTCCATAAATACTTTTGATACAAAAATTCATTTAAAACTCCTACATGTTCTTCATTATGTTTAGATATTAAATCTAATGCAATTTTAGCTAAATACATATTTGTACCAATTCCACAAGTAGCACAAATTCCTAAGGTATCCATAATATCATCCATAATCATATGTGCTAATTCCCGTGGATTTTTTTGATATAATTTCAAATAACTACTTACATCTAAAAAAGCTTCATCAACTGAATAAACATGAATATCATCTTTAGATACATATTTTAAATAAATTCCATATACCATTGCGGAATATTGCATATATAATTTCATTCGTGGTTTAGCTACAATATATGAAATTGATTTATCAATTTCATATAAACGTGAACGATTTTTAACCCCCATTGCTTTTAATTTAGGTGAAACAGCTAAAGTAATCGCTCCTTGTCCACGACTATCATCAGCTACAACTAAACATACTTCAAAAGGATCTAAACCACGTTCCACACATTCAACTGAGGCATAAAAAGTTTTTAAATCAATACATAAGTAATATCTTTCCATAACATCACCCACGCTTATTATAACACTTCAAGTTCAAAAAACAACCACTTTTGCAACACTTTTGCAACCCGCCCTCTTCTTGAGTAATTATTGTTGCATTAAAATGCATCTTTTAGTATAATTTATCTAGAGGTGAACATTATGAATCTTCAACAATTACTAAAACAAATCAAACAAGAAACCGGTATGAATAATGAAGCTATTGCTCAAGCCTTACAAGTATCGAAATCAACCGTAGCTCGTTGGAGTAATGGTGATACTAAAAATTTAAAGAAAGAAACTTTAAAACGTTTATCATCATTATTAAAGGTTGATGCTGCTACTTTATTATGTGATGAAATCTTTACTTATCAAAAACCGCTTTTAGGATATGTTAAAGCGGGATATGATATGTTTGCTGATGAAAATTATCTTGATAATATTGAAGTAAGTAATTATGACTTTAATCGTGGAGATTATTTCTTACGGGTTGAAGGTGATTCAATGGATTTAGCGCATATTCATGATGGTGATTTAATTTATGTTAAAGCATGTAATGAAGTAAGTAGTGGTAATATTGCAGTTGTTTTAGTTGGTGATGAAGTTACCGTTAAAAAAGTTATTAAAAAAGAAAACATGCTTATTTTAGAAGCATGTAATCCTAAATATGAAAATCGCTACTTCACCAATGAAGAAGTAGCGATGCTTCCAGTACAAATTATCGGCAAAGTAATTTATGCCCGAACTGATTTTTAATCATAATTATAATCGAAAGTGATGAGCAATTCATATTGTTCATCTTTTTCTTTTATTTTAGTTTCTAAATAAGTTGTAATTTCCTCTTGCGTTAATTTAATACCATGATATAAAACAACATCAAAAGCCACAAATTGCTTTCCTTCTTGTTCCATCATTTGAAAATCATGTAAAGTTAAATGTTCATCTAATAGTAATAAAACATCAATTAAATATTTCTTCCATTCATTACATAATTCATCACCAACTAAAATTGGATCCATATGAATACTAACTAACAGATTACATTTCGCTTTTAATTCACGTTCAATATGATCAACTAATGCATGTGATTTCATAATATCAACACTAGCATCTACTTCAACATGTAATGAGGCAATTCCTTTACCATAACCATAATCATGAATCATTAAATCATGAATACCTAAGATTCCAGGATGCGATAAGACAATACTTTTAACTTCACTAACAAAATCTTCACTTGGTGCTTTTCCTAAAATACTATCTAAAGCTTCTTTTAAGATTTGCCAAGCCCCTTTCGCAATCATACAAGCCACAATAAGACCAGCTATTCCATCTAAGTTATAATTAATAAACTTAGAAATAATAAAACTAACTAAAATAGCACTAGTTGAAATAACATCCGAAATACTATCTAAAGCAGTAGCGTCTAAAACAGAAGACTCAACTAATTTCGCATAATGACGATTATAAAAATACATATATAATTTAATTAAAATTGAAATAATTAAAACAATTAAAGTAAGTGTCGTAAATTGTAAAGCTTGCGGTTTAAATATCTTTAAAATACTACTCTTAATTAATTCAAAAGCCACAAAAAAAATCATTACAGCTAAAAATAATGAAGCTAACCATTCATAACGAGCATGACCAAAAGGATGTTCTTTATCCGCAGGACGCATTGATAATTTAAATGATAATATGGTCACAATTGATGATATTGCATCAGATAAGTTATTAAAGGCATCCGATTCAATAGCAACACTATTAAAAATAATTCCAACTAATAATTTCATAATAAACAAACAAATATTTAAAAAGATTCCTACTCCACCACAAACAACGCCATAAAGTGAACGTAATTCTCCTTCATCTTTATTTCTTTTAAAAAAAGACATTACTAAACTAATCATTAAATCACCTCTAGTTTTTTTATTTTAACATACTTTAATCAAGAATTAAAGCAACATCCATCATATAATATATTGGTGATTAGATGCGACAATTCTTTAATATATTGATT
>CAZQJH010000038.1:0-12220 GCA_964593515.1 uncultured Erysipelotrichaceae bacterium | reverse complement strand
CTTTGTTATTGCAATTATTAAAAGGTTTAAATATAAATGAAATTTGTCTAGTAGCGTCATAATAAATAATGGTGTCTAAAGAAACAAAAATATCTTACTTAATTATGCAGACCCCGTTACTTTAAAGCGCAGATTTTAACACCCGCTAAAATTTAATATACCTTTTTTGCTGAAGTGAAAAGTTTATTTTCACTTCAAAAAGGCAAAAATGAAAAGTGGAAATAACTCTTACAAAATAAGAGAAAGCCACTTTTTTTGTGTATAAATCTAGAAATTAGTATTACAATTATAACGTAGGAAGTATTAGATTTAAATTTATAGTCTATTTTCAAGCATGATTAAAATAGCGGATTTTTAGGCTTTTTTTAATTGCAAGACTAAATTCCACTTTGTTAGGTTATAGTTCTAAATCTGATAACTGCCTATAATTTGTTTAATTTATTTCTTTAAAAGATAAGGTTTTAGGATGACCTTATCTTTTTCAATTTTATGAATACCAAATTCTTTTAGTTTTTTATATAAATCTGGATACATAAATTCGGTTAGTTGAAGAGGGCTTTTGCTACCTAATTTCTCTACTGGTGAAGAATTAATATGACTTAAAACGAGGTTTAAATCATCTTGTGTATTAAGCCCTAATGCTCTTAAATCAGTTTCTTTAGGTAATATATATCTTAGTTCGATATGTTTGTTTTCTAAGGTGCCTTTTTGTCCAGATTGCATTGGATCACAATAATATACTCGTGCCATCAGAAGAATTTTCCATGCCATCTGCATAAACAAATTCGCTTCCTCTATCGGTTAATAGGATATGTACGTATTTTCTAAAAATATCACTACCAAGTATTTTTTCAAGTAAATCAACGCCTTCTTTCATTGATGAAGCTGTTTTATTATCGTGTAAGATTCCAAAGATGACTCCAGTATTTACAAATTTAAAGGTTTGAATAAAAGGACCAGTAGATTCATTGTTATAAACTGTATCCATTTGGGTAACTAAAACATCAGGATTCTCTTTTAAATATTCTTTATAATCATTATATGTACGACCTTGTAGATATTTGTTATCTGCTCTTTTTTTATATTTTTTTTGATTTACTTTTAGGCATTTTACGAGAAACTTGACGTCTTAAGTCCATAGAGCCAATATCAGCGATGTTTTTGAACACACCATCTTCAATATAGTTATAAAGTGTTCTTTCACAAATACCTAATTCAGGATGGTTTGTGATTATATGGTAAGGAGAATGCCCTTGCTTTAATAGAGGATAATAGTATCTACAATGGATTTTGCTTCGTCATAAGTAAGATTAACGCCTTCACGAGCATCAACAAGAGTTGATTCACAATGAGATTGAGCTTTTTCGGGAAAATACTGATATTTATTAAATCGACAACGATAACAAGAAAAAGGACTATAATTATGACAGCCCAAAGTGCAATTAAGACCATAAGGACATTTTTTGTAATTATTACACTCTAAAGGGAACTTACATTTATGAGTAAGAATTCGATGGCATTTAATTTCTTTACCAACAGTAGATTTATCTTTCCCAATAGTTGCAGCGATAGCAGTTTTGGTAGAACTATTAGTAATACCAGTTAGAATAATACGTCTTTCTGACAAAGTTAAGTGAGAAAATTTATTAGAGTTAGTCATAATGAATTCCTTCCTTTCCTGCAGCTATCAGACAATTAAAGTGTAAGACTAAATACCACTAAGTATCCAGTGGAAATATGTGAAAAACTTACTTCCACTTTGACCCCTTAGAAGTGGAAATAAACTTTTCACTTCAGACTTTTTAATAATTTTGGTAAATAATTTTTAATTTTATTATATTCTTACGTATAATAATATGCCATATATGTGGATTACCAAGATTATTGTTATGATTATTTGAATTTTGACATTCAAAAATAGGTATTTATAAAGGAGGGTAGATGATGGAATTCATTGTGTCGGCTGTAACAGATATGGGTTTAATTAAGAAAGTGAATCAAGACAGTTATAATGTACGTGTTTATAATACTAAACAAGGAAAAATGGTATTAGCTGTGCTATGTGATGGTATGGGGGGTCTTTCTAAAGGGGAAATTGCTAGTTCATCATTAGTTAATGCTTTTTGTAAATGGGCAGATAATAAATTGTGTATATTAGCTGATGAGCGTATATGTGATGAAGATATATGTGAAGATTGGTTAAGCATAGTTGATGAATTCAATGATAAATTTAAAGATTATGCTGATTTGCATAATATTAGTATGGGCACGACTTTAACAGCGATGTTGTTGACGGAAGATAAATATTACATAATCAATGTTGGAGATTCTAGGGCATATGAAATATCTAATGATGTTCAACTTTTAACAAAAGATCATACCTTAGTTGCTCAAGAAGTTGCCCTTGGCCATATAACGGAGGAAGAAGCGGAAAAGGATTCTCGTAGAAATATTTTATTACAGTGCATAGGTGCATCGATTGAAGTATGCCCTGATATATTTATTGGGGAAGTTAAAAAGAATACTGTATATATGGTTTGTAGCGATGGATTTAGACATTTAATTACATCCGATGAAATATTGATGTACTTAAATCCTAACGTTATGTCAAGTGGCGAAAAAATGAGTGCTAATATGACTTATCTTGTAGAACTAAATAAGCTAAGAAAAGAACGTGATAATATTTCCGTTATTTCCGTGCGAACTTTTTAATCTATTATAGAATGGAGGAAATTATGCTTAAAATTGGAGATATAGTTGATGGTAAGTATAAAATACTGGAGCAAATAGGTCGCGGGGGAATGAGTAATATTTATATGGCTTTAAATGAGAAGGCAAATAAAACCTGGGCTATAAAGGTTGTTAGAAAAGATGAGAAAGCTAATGTTCAGATGGGAATGCAAAATCTTACTGTAGAAGTTGACATTTTAAAGAAATTAAAACATAGGCATTTACCGACAATTATTGATGTTATTGATTATGACGATGAATTGATAATGGTAATGGATTATATAGAAGGACGTTCATTAGATAAAATTATTGCGGAAACAGGAGCACAATCGGAAGAAAATGTAGTTAAATGGTCAAAACAAATTTGCGATGTTTTAATGTATTTACATTCATTTACACCACCTATTATTTATCGAGATATGAAACCTTCAAATGTTATGTTAAAGCCTGATGGTGATATTATGGTTATTGATTTTGGAACCGCTAAAAGAGAAATGTTTAATGATGGACAAACTGTTGGTTTGGGAACGAATGGATATGCAGCACCAGAACAAAGTATTGGTAATTCAATAGGACGATCTGATGGAAGATCAGATATTTATTGTTTAGGTATGACTATGTATCATTTGCTAACTAATATTAGTCCTTCAAGGCATTTGATAGAGGATAAATCGATTCGTAGTATTAATCCATCTTTTTCACAGGGATTGGATGCAATTATCCAAAAATGCACACAATATTTACCGGTAAATCGATACCAATCTTGTGAAGAATTATTATATGATTTAGAAAATTATGAGATGCTAGAACCAGTGTATCGAAGAAAACAAAAGAGCAAAATGGCTATTTTCACCATATTTGTATTTTTAACAATTATTTTCTTATTTACCGGATTAGGAATAAAATTGGCATCAACTAATATGGCAACTGATTTATATGAAACTAAATTAGATGAAGCAACAAAAGCAAATCAGTATCAAAATAAAGTTGATTTATATGAAGAATGTATTGATATTCCAAATAAATCAGATAAAAAAGAGGCATATCTGGGCATGATTCAAACATTTAAAGAAGATGATGCAAAGTTTTCTGTTGAGGAAGAAGAAAAGTTAGTACAATTAATCGATAAGAATATAGAAGAATTAAAAAAAAATCGTGATGATTATATAGAGATATGTTTCGAGACAGGTAAATTATATTGGTATTATTATGACTATGCTAACGGTTCTAAAATCACTAGAGCAATAAGCTCAATTGGATGGTTTGAAGATGTTATTAATAATGCTCCCAACGATTACCCTAATAAAGGAATGGCTGACGTGTATATGAATATCGGTGTTTTTTATCGTAATATAACTACAGATATTACTGAAGCTAATGATGAAGGTAAATATATACAACTATTTGAAAATTTAGATAGATTGATTAATGAAGTAGCAAGTGATCAACAAGAAAGTGAAATTGTACGTCTTGAATTACTTGAACTTACAAGAAGCGCAATGGAACAATATGCTACGAAATTCAAGACGGATGGTGTGAGTGAAGGTAAATTAATTGATTTATATAATAAAGTGAATAGTATGGTTAAAGCTATCGATACAACATCAGATAAAACGACTGATTTAAAAGACGCAATTATGGAAAAATTAAATGATACAAAAGAATCTATTAATAAAGCGTATTGTAAAGAGCAAGGAGGTAATGAACTATGACATTTGAAACATTACATATATTTTCTCTAGTTTTCTTTATCCTTGCGCTAGCTTTTTTTGGAATTTCAATAGTATTGTTTTTCGTTTTAGATATAAAGAATACTTATGGATATCTGTCTGGTAAAAACTTAAAGAGAGGAGTTGAAAAAATTAGAAAGAGAATTAATTTGATAGATGAAGGAGTAGATGATAAACAAGCTAATATAATCGTTAAAGCAAATAAAACTGCAGAAAATAAAATGGATTCAAGTTTATATGATAGTTCACGGACAGAAGAATTATATATAGTAGATAATGAAAATCAATGTGAAGACACAACTCCTCTTACTGATAAGTATAATTCGCTATCTAATAATAAACATATAACATTTGAGCTCGAAAAAGAATTATCTTTTATGGGTAGTTGTGAAATTATTGAATAATTAATTGTTTGAAAATAATAAAAGGAGGGTATTAAATCATGAACAAATTTAAAAATAATATATGTCGCTTTTTGTTAGCAACATTGTCTATTGTGATGATTATTGCTGTTTTACCTACTGAATTATTTAATGTTAAAGCATATAATGGTAGTTTAATAGAGACAAATTTAGATGAAATTGCTTTTGTTGTTGATAAAGCAACTGAATTTACAGTTAGTTCAATTGCTAATGACGATGCAGGAAAAATGGCAAGGGGTTATTTTGATTTTAGTAATCCTAATGCAATTGAAAAATTAGAATATTATGAAACGGCTTCTGGATATGAAGGTTGGATTGAATTAGAAGAAGTTTTTGGTAAAGAAAGCGGATTTCCTATTATAAATGGGACAAGTAAATTCCGTGTTACTTTTAATGCTACTGGTGAATATAATGTGGATATTTCATTGAAATATCCCTATGATTCTAACATTATATATTGCGCAACATCGGCAAACATATCTGTAGCTAGTAATGGTAGTATTATAACGAGTGATTTAACTGAAAAGAATATTACTGTTTTTGAACCGATAGAATTTACTATGAATATAAAAGCAAATAATGATCTTGGAAAAGTGGTTAATGGTTATTTTAGTGTAAGTGATAAAGATGCTATTGATAAATTAGAATACTATGAAACTGATGCAGAAAAAGGTGAATGGTGTACTTTTGATGAAAAATTTGGCTTAGAAAATGGCTTTATGTTAGAGGACAAGACTATTAATTTTAGAGTTACTTTTAAAAAAGCAGGTAGATATGATTTAGAAGTGTACTTGAAACAGGTATCAGACGAAAAAATTGTAGGTAAATTAAATAGCGCTATCGATGTACAACGAAAAGAAATTACTGGAATAGAAATAAGTCCAATCATTACTGAGTATACTGGTGATGAAATAACGTTAGTTAGTATTTCAGGTGATATACAAACTAATGATATTATTAAATATGTTGTTGAAGGTGATTCTAAAGAATATAATAGCGTTCCTAAAGCATCTGCTGTGGGTAATTATTCGATTAAGGTTACAGTTGATCGAGGAGCTAATTACTATTCATATTCTAAAACAGTAACTTCACAAATTAAATTAGGTGAGATAAATCTTGGAAATATTAAAGTTATAGGATTAGAAGGAGTCTATACTGGTGATTCTCAAGAAGTTGTGTCAGTAAGTGGACAAGGTGATTATGATTTACTTTTTAAATTGGATGATGGAGATTGGAGTAAAAATATTCCAACTGTAGTTGATGCGGGTTCTTATATAGTTAATGTAAAAGCAACTAAAACAAATTACAATGATAAGGATGTACCGCTGGACAAGGCAGAATCGGCCATTTATCCATTCAATGTTTATGTAGCAAAAGCAAATCAAAGTGGTTTTACCTTTATGGATAATAGCCCCAAAGAGCTAGCATATAATGAAATGTTTGTTGGTCAAGTAAAAGGTGGACAAACTAATGGTAAAATTAGTTATGAAGTAATTGATGGTAGTAAGTATGTTACTGTTGACAGTAGTGGGACTATCACAGCAATTAAAGCAGGTGGTGTTGCTACCATTAAAGCAACATTAGATGGCAATAATAATTACAATGCTGCAGAGGCTTTATTGGAAATTAATACGATAAAAGCAGAACAATCTAATTTTGTGTTTGAAAAGAGTGAGTATATAGTTAATTATGGTACTGAAGAATTAATTGTTAAAGCAAGTGGTGGACAAACAGATGGTACAATAACTTATGAAATTATTGGAGATGTTGCTTCAATAAGTAGTGTTGATAATACCGGGGTTATAAAATTTAATTCTGGAAAAAAAGGAGATTTTACAATCAATGCTACACTTGAAGGTGATGATAATTATGAATCAATATCACAAAGTGTTAAGTTAACAGTACTTAAAAACGAATTTAATGATAAAGTGATTGTTGATGAGTGTCCAAGTAGTGGTTGGTATAAAGAAGATGTATCGATAAAACCAGTGGAAGGTTTTTTAATTTCAAATTATGATCAATTTGACACTGAATGGAAAGAAAGTATTACTATAACAAGTGAAGGTAAGAATTTGATTGGTGATGTGTTTGTTAAAGAGATAGCAACTGGATATATTAGTGAAGCTATTGCTATTCAAGATATCTTTATTGATAAAACAAACCCAACAGATCTAAATATTACTTATTCAAGTTCAATTCTTGATATTATTTTAAATGCAATTACTTTTGGCTTTTATGATACAAAAATGAAAGTTACTATTACAGCTTATGATGATACAGCGGGTATAGATTTCTTTACTTATTCTTATATTGTATCTGAAGGTGGAAGTAAAGATGATATTGGGGCTAAAGATGTTATTATTCCTAATGAGAAAATAGTTTATTCGGATAATGGAAGAAAGGCACAAGCGTCATTTAAGATTCCAGCTCAATTTAGAGGATATGTATCATTTATGGCTACCGATAAATCATCAAATGTTAGTGAATTATTTACAGATGATAAATGTATAGTTGTAGATGATAAAACTTCTGAGGTTAGGGTTAGTTACGATAATAATAACAGTAAAAATGATAAATATTATAATGCAGAAAGAAATGCAACTATTAGTATAAGTGGAGATAATTTCTTTAATGATTATTTATATACGCCAATACAAACTAATAACGAAGAAGGTACAACTGATTATAAAGATGAAAACTATTTAGTTATTACGGTAGGAAAGCGAACTAATGATGCTGATGAGTATGTGTATACTGATATTGAACCAATGTTTTTACCAGATGGTGATTTTTATAAAGCTGTTTATAATTTTGCTGATGAAGCAGATTATACTTTTAATATAAAATACACAGATAAGTCATTAAATACTTATGATTCATATAAACAAGATGAATTTACTATTGATAAAACTAAGCCGATTATTAGTGTGAATTATGATAATAACGATGTTAGAAATGGTTATTATTATAAAAAATCACGCACCGCTACCATTGAAATTGTTGAACATAATTTTGATGCTAAAGATGTAGTTGCTACGGTTAAAACCACGAATGCTCAAACAACTGTTTTTGATTATGCTAGTTATTTATCAAATAATTCAAATTGGGTTAGTAATGGGGATACTCATACTGCAACAATTACATTTGATAGTGAAGCTAATTATGAATTTGAAATTTCATATACAGATTTAGCTGGTAATAAGGCTGATGATGTAGAGTTAGCTAAATTTACTATTGATACGAGTGCTCCAACAGAATTAGATATTAAAATTAATGATGAATCGGTTTTAGGAAGCATGGATACTTTAGCTTTCAACAAATTTTATAAATCCATGGTTAATATTAAATTATCAGCTAATTGTAATATTAGTGGGGTAGAATCATTCAAATATCAACTAGTAACTAGTGAAAGCAATTATGATGAAAATGGAACCTGGTTAGATTATGATTCTAATGGTATTGAAGTAAAACCTAATAATAAATTTATTCTTTATTTTAGAGCCGAAGATAAAGCTGGAAATGTTTGTATTGTAAGATCAACTGGAATTGTTGTTGATAATAAGAAACCAATAGGTGAAACAAACGCTCCAGAAATAGATATTAAATTAAGTGATGCTAATCTTAAAGGTTATTATAATGGAGATGTTAGCGTAGATGTAAAAGTTAAGGATCCTGCGTATATAGGAGAAAATCAATATGAAAAAGGATACTATTCAGGACTTAAAAAAATTTCATATAGAATTGATAACCTTGATACAAAAGAAAGTGAAGAAGGTATTCTTTTTGATTGCCAATCAAAAAAAGATGGTGCTACATTTGATACCGATAAATTGGTAAAATCTTGGAAAGGCGATATTACTATTGATTCAAAAAAATTTAATAGTAATAAGGTTATTTTAAAAATCATTGCTATTGATAATGCTGGAAATGAAAGAATAACTAAAACAAGTGAAGGTGATATTAAAATTGATATAACTAAACCTGAAATTAATGTTTCTTATGACAATAATAATATAGATAGTAACAGTTTCTTCAATGCTAATAGAGTGGCAACAATTAATATTGTTGAACGTAATTTTGATGAAAAAGATGTGGTTTTATCTATTACTAACAAAGAAGGAAAAGTACCAAATATTTCTAAATTTAATAGAATTGATGGAACAGGTAATGGTGATGATACTCAATGGGTTGCAACGATAAATTATGTTGATGATGGTGATTATCAATTTGATATTAAATATACTGATTTTGCTGGAAACCAAAGTGATAAGGTGATTTATGAAAATGGTACTAAAGCTGGACAAAAATTTACTATTGATAAAACTAAACCAATTATTCATGTTAATTATGATAATAATGATGTTAGAAATGGTAATTACTATAAAGCAATACGTACTTCTACAATTGTTATTGATGAACGTAATTTTGATGCTGAACGCGTTATTATAACAAGCTATAATACAACTGATAACGGAAGTAATCCTATTATTAGTGGTTGGACTACTAGAGGTGATATACATACTGCAACAATTATTTATGGTTCAGATGGAGATTATTTATTTGATATTGAGATGCGAGATAAAGCAGGAAATCAAGCAGAAGATTATAATGAAGAAAGCTTTATTATTGATTTAACAGCACCAACTTTAGAAATTGGTGGTGTTGAAAATAACTCAGCTAATAATGGAGATGTAATCCCTGTTATAATTTATTCAGATACTAACTTTGATGAAGATAATGTTTCTATTTCGTTAAAAGGAGCTAATCGTAAAATAGTGAAGCTTGATGGGGAATATATTAAGTTAGATAATGGAGGTCGATTTGTATTTAATAATTTCCCTAAAGAAAAGAATATTGATGATGTATATGAGTTAATGGTTTCATTAACTGATAAAGCAGGGAATACAACTAAAGAAGCAATTAAGTTTTCAGTGAATCGATTTGGTTCTACATACCTATTAGATGAGGCAGTAGAAAAAATAAATGGAAAATATATTAAAAATCCAATTGACATAGTTGTAAATGAAATAAATACAGATGAATTATCTAATATCAAAATCACGGTGTTTAAAGATGGTGTCGCCAAAATCCTTGAAGAAGGTAAAGATTATGATATTAAAATATCAGGTGGTGACACACAATGGTTTAAATATACATATAAAATTTTTGAAAATAACTTTTCTAAAGATGGAGTTTATACTATTACAATCGAATCAAATGATAAGGCAGGTAATATTTCTAAAAATAATTTGGACAACAAAGGTATGGAATTAAACTTTGGAGTTGATAGCACTGAGCCGAATATTATTATTGAAAATTTAGAAAGCAATACTACATATGCGTTAGATAAAATTAGGGTTAATATTAGAGTTAATGATAATTTAAAACTAAAAAAAGTATTCGTTGAGTTAGATGGAAAAGTATATAAACAATGGGATGAAGAAGAATTAGACAATAATGGGATTTTCAGTTTAGAAATTCTTGGTGATTCTAATCAGGCTCATAATTTGGTTGTATACGCAGTAGATGCTGCCGGAAATGGAGAAGTAATTTCTAAAGATAAAACGCCTGATAATTCTAAGAGAATTGAAAATTTTTATGTTACAACAAATTTATGGGTAAGATATTATACTAATGAAAAATTAGTATTTGGATCTATGGCTGTCCTTGTTGTAATTGGAAGTTCAATTGTATTTAGTGTAGTATCTAAGAAAAAGAAAAATGAATCTGATGATGCTAATTAGTATAGGTGATTTTAATTAGCGCATATAAAGGGATTGGATGGTAATATCAATTACAAATATAAATATCCAATCTCTTTTTATAATAAGCATTAATATTTGAAATAATATGTAAAGTATACTATACTTTATGTAAGATAAGTGTTTAGATAATGAGGAGATAAGATATGAGTTTTTACAGTGATTGGTTAGATTGTATCAATCGAATAGATGATGATAGTGATTATTTAGAAGCATTCTTAAATAAGAAGAGTTTTACTACTTATCCTTTACAACAAGGAGAATTAGTGCCATTAAAGATTGCTTGTGATATTTTATTACATTATGATATTACAAAAGTAGTTGAATTCATTGATGATCGTTTTATAAGTGATTTATCCAAAGATGAAATTGTTCAATTTAGTAATTTTGATAGTGGTACAAAGGTTATTGTGGAAACATTATATCATCAACCTCAAGGAATGACTTTTACGGAAATAGGTTCACATTTGGCGGACTGTATTAATGAAAATGCTTCTTTAAAGTATGGTGAAAATCATGCTAAATTAGCTAATAGTTTTGAACTTGTTAATATTTCTAATTCACGTCCCCGGATTGTTACTAATACCTCATTAGGTGAATATTTTCATTATTTAACTGAAATAGAAAAAGATAAACTTATTCAAATGTTATTGTTAAGGGATCCAGTTGTTTTAAATATTATTGCGAAAGCTAAAAAAGGTAGTGTTTCTTATGATGAGGTTTGTAGTTGTATTGCACCGACAACTAGAGAACGACGTAAGGGTAACTTAAGAAGATTCTTTGATATTATTTTTGGTGATAAAAATAATAATATTACATATCGAATTAAATGGTAAACTAAAACCCTATGTGTTAATTGATACACATAGGGTTTTTATTTAGGTTAAAGGAGGATAGTTATGAAAACATATGGATATGTAAGAGTATCAAGTAAAGATCAAAATGAAGACCGACAACTTGAAGTCTTATATGAATTAGGTCTAGATAAGAATCATATTTATGTAGATAAACGTTCAGGTAAAGATTTTAAAAGAGTTAATTATCAAAAGTTACTTAGAAAGCTAAAACAAGGGGATTTACTTTATATTGTAAGTATTGACCGATTAGGACGAAATTATGAAATGATTCAAGAGCAATGGCGAATTCTAACTAAAGAAATAGGTGTAGATGTTTGTGTATTAGATATGCCATTATTAGATACGAGAAATGGTAAAGATTTAATGGGAACTTTTATTGCGGATTTAGTATTACAAATATTGTCTTTTGTAGCTCAAAGTGAACGTGAAAGTATTAAGAAAAGACAACAAGAAGGTATTGCTGTAGCAAAAGCTAATGGGGTTAAGTTTGGTCGACCTAAAAAAGCATTACCTTCTAACTTTGATATACTAATGACTAAATGGGAAAATAATGAGTATAGTTTAATTGAAGTTTTATCAATATGTAATATAAGTCAATCTACCTTTTATCGAAGAATAAAAGAATATCGAAGATGAAAGAAAAGGCTATCAAAAAGTATACTTTTTGATAGCCTTTTCAATGTATCATTTACATACATTAATAGTACACTAAAATAAAT
>CAZQJH010000037.1:0-12708 GCA_964593515.1 uncultured Erysipelotrichaceae bacterium | reverse complement strand
TTATTAAACAAATTGAAACAATTAAAAATAATCAATATCAAAAAGATATTATCCCTTTATTGGCTAAGTGGTATCATCACTGCGTAGCTTATGAAGCACAAGAGTTTGCGGATGAATTTTTGGATGCGATCAAAGCTCATAGTGATGAAAAACAATTTGCTTACTATCAAATGATTTATGATGTTATTTTTAATAAATTAGATAAATCATCATTATGTAATTCATATTTACAAGATAGTTCGCTTTCACTATTCGATAAAGGAGTATGTTATTATCTTTATGGTTATATGTATGATTTAGAAAATGATAAAGAACATGCGTTGAAATGTTATGAAAATGCTTTACTTAATTTTGATCAAGTTAAGTCTGGTATATATTATCGAACAGCACTTAACTATATTAAAGAACATGGAAATGATAATTGTGCTCATTATCATCAATTTGAATCAAAAGCGGCTAGGGTTAAGGGTATTGATTATGAACAATATATTATAAAACGAAAAAATAATAAAAAATGCTAATCTATTCACAAATGTCAATTGACAATCTAATTATAAATTCGTATAATAGTTATGTTAATAAAAGGAGGACTTTGAAGATGACAGTAAAAGTTGCTATTAATGGATTCGGACGTATTGGACGTCTTGCATTCAGACAAATGTTTGGAGCTGAAGGATACGAAGTAGTTGCAATCAACGACTTAACTTCTCCTGAAATGTTAGCTCATTTATTAAAGTATGACTCAACTCAAGGACGTTACGACGGTGAAGTTGAAGCTGGAGAAAAATCAATTAAAGTAAATGGTAAAGAAATCACTATTTACGCTGAAGCTGATGCTAAAAACTTACCTTGGGGAGACTTAGGAGTAGACGTAGTATTAGAATGTACTGGTTTCTATACTTCTAAAGCTAAAGCTATGGCTCACATCGAAGCTGGAGCTCGTAAAGTTGTAATTTCTGCACCTGCAGGAAACGATTTACCAACTATCGTTTACAACACTAACCACGAAACTTTAACTGCTGAAGACACAGTTATTTCTGCTGCTTCATGTACTACAAACTGTTTAGCTCCTATGGCTAAAGCATTAAACGATTTAGCACCAATCGAAAGTGGAATCATGACTACAGTTCACGCTTACACTGGTGACCAAATGACATTAGACGGACCTCAAAGAAAAGGTGACAAACGTCGTTCACGTGCTGCTGCTTGCAACATCGTTCCTAACTCAACAGGAGCTGCAAAAGCTATCGGTTTAGTAATTCCTGAATTAAACGGAAAATTAATCGGTTCTGCTCAACGTGTTCCAACTGCTACAGGATCAACTACAATCTTAATCGCAGTTGTTAAAGGAACAGTTACAGTTGACGAAATCAACGCTGCTATGAAAGCTGCTGCTAACGAATCTTACGGATACAACACTGACGAAATCGTTTCAAGCGACATCGTTGGTATGAGATACGGATCATTATTTGATGCTACTCAAACAATGGCTATCCCAACTGGAGATGGAAACACTCAAGTTCAAGTTGTATCTTGGTACGATAACGAAAACTCATACACTAGCCAAATGGTTAGAACAATCAAATACTTCTCTGAATTAGCTTAATTCTTGAAATTTTGATTATAAACGCAAGAGTCAAATCTTGCGTTTTTTTTATTTGTTTTTTATTAGTAACACTGTTATAATATATTAAACCTATGATAAGAATAAGTAATTTTCAGGTTTCATTAAGCGATTCTAGGGTGGTGAAAGCTAGATTGATAACTTGATCATGAAATGCCTCTTGGAGGGATTTTTCGATATGTAGAAAAGTACGCCGACACAGCGTTATGTGAATAGCATCAAGCAAAGTGGGACCGCGTTGTAGTAACGCCTTTGTGACATGCTTTTTTTAATGGGAGGAAATAGATATGAAATTATTTAATAGTATGACTTCTATGATTGAAGATTTTAAGCCAATTCACGAAAATCAAGTAAATATGTATGTTTGTGGACCAACTGTTTACAACTATCCACATATTGGTAATGCTCGACCTATCGTAGTATTTGATACGTTAAAACGTGTTTTTATGGCTTTAGGATATAAGGTTCGTATGGTATCTAACTATACGGATGTGGATGATAAAATAATTAAAGTAGCAATGCAAGAAAATATTACAGAAAAAGAAGTAACTGAAAAGTTTATCAATGCTTATAATGCTGATCGTTTAGCATTACATGCAATGATGCCAGATGCTGCTCCTAAAGTAACTGAAACAATGGATGATATTATTGCTTTCATTGATTTATTAGTTAAAAAAGGGCATGCTTATGAAGTAGATGGTGATGTATACTTCCGTGTTGATAGTGTTAAAGACTATGGTAAATTATCTAATCAACAAATTGAAGATTTACAAGTTGGAGCACGTATTGATGAAAATAGTAAAAAAGAAAATCCATTAGATTTTACTTTATGGAAACAAACAACCGATGGAATTAAATGGGAATCACCTTGGAGTGTAGGTCGTCCTGGATGGCATACTGAATGTGTGGTAATGATTAATCAACAATTTGATGGAGATCATATGATTGATATTCATGGAGGAGGAATGGACTTAAAATTCCCACACCATGAAAATGAAATTGCGCAATCAAGAGCTGCTTTTGATACACCAATTGCGAACTATTGGGTTCATAATGGTATGGTTAATATTGATGGAGTTAAAATGTCTAAATCATTAGGTAATGTTATTTGGGCTAAAGATATGATTGCGAAAGTGGGCGCTAATATTATGCGTTGGGTATTCTTAGGAGCTCATTATCGTGCACCATTAAATATTAGTGAAGAATCAATTGAAGCTGCTAATAAAGAATATGGAAAAGTAGCTAATGCTTTAAAACAAGCTTATTTAAAGATTGCTTTAGCTAATATGGAATTAAATGATGAATATGATGAAACATTATATAATCCATTTATTGAAGCAATGAGTGATGATTTAAATACACCTAATGCTTTTGCGGCAATGTTTGAAGCGGTTAAGGTTTTAAATCAAGCTTTAAGACAACGTGAAATTGATTATGTTGATTTAGGTAAAAAAGTCGTTGCTTTAGAAAAAATGTTAGAAGTTTTAGGAATTGAAATTCCGCGTTTAACTTTAAGTGATGAAGATCGAAATCTTTATAATGATTGGCGTGAAGCAGTTAAAAATAAAGATTTTGAACATGCTGATGTTTACCGTAATCAATTAATGGAAAAAGGTATCCTATAATGGAAATAGCAGCATTAAATGGAGCTACGTTAGCCTATATTGGTGATGGAGTAATGTCAATGTGGGTAAGAGAGTATTTGCTTTATAAAGGGATTGTAAAGCCTAATTTATTACAAAAACAAAGTGTAGCTTGGGTTAGTGCTAGTGCGCAAGCTAACTTTGTGAAACAATTACGTGAGTTAGATTTCTTTAGTGAAGATGAATGGGATGTTGTTTTACGAGGTCGTAATGCTAATGTTCATAGTAAAGCTAAAAATGCAGATATTCAAACATATCGATATGCCACTGGTTTAGAAGCGTTAGTTGGATGGTTACATTTAAATCATCAACAAGCACGTCTAGATGAGTTGTGGCAAAAGATTATTGAGTTAGGAGAACAATAATGACACAATACGTATATGGAAAAAATGTAGTTAAACAACTACTAACTAGTGATACAAAAGTATATGAATTAATTTTAGCTAATGGTTTAAAAGCTAATGATGTTGAAAAATTAGCTAATAAAGCTAAAATTAAAATTAGTAAAATGGATCGTAAAAAAATGGATTCATTAGTCGATGGAAATCATCAAGGAATGATTGCGAAAATTGATGACTATAAAATCTATGAAATTGATGAACTATTAGCTAGTATCCCTGAAGGTAAACAACCGTTATTAGTTATGTTAGATGAATTACAAGATCCACATAATCTAGGAGCTATTTTAAGAACTTGTGATTGTGTTGGGGCTGATGGAGTTATTATCTGTAAACATAGTAGTGTTAAATTAAATGCTACAGTAGCTAAAGTATCAACTGGAGCAATTAATACCGTTAAAGTATCAATGGTTACTAACTTAAGTAAAACAATTCAATATCTAAAAGAAAAAGGATATTGGGTATGTGGAGCTGATTTTGAAAATTCATGTGATTATCGTTCAATGAATTATGATATGCCATTAGTTTTAGTTATTGGGGCTGAAGGGTTTGGAATATCACCTTTAGTACGTAAAAATTGTGATTTTACCGTTAGACTTCCAATGGAAGGAACAATTTCAAGTTTAAATGCATCAGTAGCATGTTCAGTATTGCTATATGCAATTTATGATAAACGTCATCCACTTACTTCTAAATAGGAGGATGTATGAATGACAATGAGTTGGTTTATATGTACCAACAAAATAAAAGTTTAGTTCTTAATGAATATCTTAAAATCAATTCAGCATTACTTTATTACATTATTGGCTTATATAATGACGATGGATATGAAAGCTATAACGATGATTTTTACCAAGTTGCTTTAATCAAACTAGGTGAAGCATTTGAGAGTTATTCATTTCGATTTAAAGTTAAATTCACAACCTATTTCACAACCTTAGTAAAAAGAGGATTAATCGATTTTAAACGACGAGAATTGAATGTTAGTAAACGATATGATTATTTAAGTCAAAGTCGTGGATTAAATGTAATGGAAGATCAAGTTTGTTATCGAGTTAAAAAACTAGAGATTAGTCTGGAAGATAAAATCCTAATGAAGAGTACGATTGAAATGAATTGTCAACAGATGAGTGTAGAAGATCAAATAGTTGTTAGTTTATGGCTTCAAGGTTATACTTATCGAGAAATTGCGGAAATGATGGAATTTGATATTAATAAAGGACTATATGTTATTACCAAATTAAAAAATAAAATCCAAAAAAGCGATATTCGTTAAGGAAATCAAAATATAAATTGACGATTTCTTTGGATTATGGTAAAGTATTATGGTGAAATGAGAGGTGTTAACATGCAAGAAAAAATTATTCTAACTTGCACGGAGTGTCTTTCTCGTAATTATACAACAACAAAAAATAAAAAAACGCATACTGCGCGTATTGAATTAATGAAGTATTGTAAGAAATGTGAAAAACATACCTTACATAAAGAAACAAAATAAGGAGGATGTTTATGAAGTGGTTTAGTATCAAAGGTATTAAAGAAGAAATTGGTAAAGTACGTTGGCCTAAGAAAAAAGAAGTTTTCAATAACTCTTTAATTTCTGTATGTTTTGTGGCTATTTTAACTGTATTTTTCTTTTTATGCCAAGTAGTATCTTCTGGTTTCTTAAAATTAATCGGAATGTAGGAGTGTTATTATGAGCGAAGCTAAAAAACAGTGGTATGTTGTTAATACATATGCCGGAAATGAAAATCGTGTAAAAGAAAACTTAGAAGCTCGTGTTAAATCAATGGGGCTTGAAGACTATTTATTCCGTATTGTTGTTGCGGAAGAAAAAGAAATCGAATATAAAAACGGGAAAGAAGTTGTTAAGACTAGAAATGCTTTCAGTGGTTATTTATTCGTAGAAATGATTATGACAGTTGATGCTTGGTATATTGTTCGTAATACACCAGGGGTTACTGGATTTATTGGTTCTAGTGGGGGAGGAGCTCAACCATTCCCAGTTGCTGAAGAAGAAATGGAACCAATTTTAAAACGTTTAGGATTAAACGATAAGAAAGTTGTCGTAGATTTTGCGGTTGGTGATCGTGTTCGTATTATCGAAGGTGCCTTTGTGAATTCTGAAGGAACTGTTGAAAGTATTAATGAAGAAGAACAAACAGCTAGTGTTTCATTAGTATTCTTTGGACGTGAAACATCTACTGACTTTCCTTATGCTCAATTAGAAAAAGTTGAACTTTAGAAATCTTAGTAATAAGATTTCTTTTTATTTGGTTTAGTGACAAATTATACTATTTTTAAAAAGCTATAATGTTATTGGTGATGTTATGAGAGATAAAATAGCTATCATTTTAACTTTGTTGGGCTTTTTAGCGTTGTTTAAGGATGATTTTGATATGTATATAAGTGTTGATTATCTTAAGCATTTATTACTCTTATATTGGCCTTATTTAACAATTACAACAGGTATATTATTGTTACTTCCTAACAATAAGAAAACATGAGGTTTATTTATGAAAACATATTTATTAGATTTAGATGGTACCATGTATCATGGTACTAAAATTATTAAAGAAGCTAAGTTATTCATTGATTATCTAAATGAAAATAACTTACCTTATTACTTTCTAACTAACAATGCTACTAGAACTAAACAACAAAATGCACAACATATGCTAGATATGGGTTATGTTGGTATTAAACCAGAACAATTTTATACTAGTTCAATGGCAGCAGCTGCTTATGTAAGAAAAAATTATACTGGTAATAAAGTTTACTATATTGGTGAAGATGGTTTAAAAGAAGCTTTATTAGAACAAGGATTTGAATTAAGTGAAGATGATGTAGATTTTGTTTTTGTAGGTTTAATGCGTAATGCTACTTATGAAGATTATAGTAAAGCTTTAAGTTATTTACTTAAGGGAGCTAAGTTAATTGGAACTAATATTGATCGTTTATTAGCTAGTGAAAAAGGTTTTAAGATTGGTAATGGTTCAATTGTGAAGATGTTTGAAAATGCTTGTGGACAAGAAAGTCCTAAAATTGGTAAACCTTATATGCCAATTCTAGAAGGTTGTTTAGAATATATTGGTAAAAATAAAGATGAAGTTATTATGGTTGGAGATAATCTAGAAACTGATGTCTTATTAGGAATTAATGGTGGATTAGAAACAATCTTTGTGACAAGTGGGGTTCATCAAGTTGAAGATATCGAAAAGTTAGGGATTTTACCGAGCAAAACGGTAACTAATTTATTAGATTTGATAAAAAAATAACAAGTTTTAAATGAAATATATTTCATTTTTTTAAAAGAAGTGATATACTTATTGTGGTATTAAAAGGAGGACTTAAAATGTCAGTAATTATTGATGTACACGCAAGAGAAGTAATTGACTCAAGAGGAAACCCAACTATCGAAGTTGAAGTAACTACTGCTAGTGGTGCATTTGGACGTGCTATGGTTCCAAGTGGAGCTTCAACTGGAGAAAGAGAAGCATTAGAATTAAGAGATGGAGATAAATCACGTTTCTTAGGAAAAGGTGTTTTAAAAGCAGTTGATAACGTTAACAACGTATTAGCTGAAGTAGTTATCGGTATGGACGTAACAGACCAAGTAGCTATCGATAGAGCATTAATCGAAAAAGATGGAGACCCATTCAAGAAAACTTACGGAGCTAACGCTTCATTAGGTATTTCATTAGCTTGTGCTCACGCTGCAGCTGATTTCTATGGAATGCCATTATACCGTTACTTAGGTGGTATGAACGCTAAAACTTTACCAGTTCCTATGATGAACGTATTAAACGGAGGATCACACGCAGACTCAACTGTAGACTTCCAAGAATTCATGATTATGCCTGTAGGAGCTCCTTCATTACGTGAAGCATTACGTATGGGTGCTGAAACATTCCACAACTTACGTAAAGTATTAAAAGCTCGTGGATACAACACTAACGTTGGAGACGAAGGTGGATTTGCTCCAAGTTGTGAAACTGGAAACGAAGAACCATTAGAATTAATCGTTGAAGCTATTAAAGCTGCTGGATATGTTCCAGGTGAAGATATCTGCATCGCTATGGACGTTGCTGCTAGTGAATTCTACAACACTGAAACTGGATTATATGAATTATCTAAATCAGGACAAGGAACTAGAACAACTGATGAAATGATCAATATGTATGCAGAATGGATCGATAAATACCCAATCATCTCTATCGAAGATGGATTAGGTGAAAGAGACTGGGACGGATGGAAAAAATTAACTGAACGTTTAGGTAAAAAAGTTCAATTAGTTGGAGATGACTTATTCGTAACTAACCCAACAATCTTACAAGAAGGAATCGACAAAGATACAGCTAACGCTATCTTAATTAAAGTTAACCAAATCGGTACTTTAACTGAAACTTTCGATGCTATGGAATTAGCTAAGAAACATGGATATACTGCAGTAGTATCTCACCGTTCAGGAGAAACTGAAGACACTACTATCGCTGATATCGCTGTTGCATTCAATGCTGGACAAATCAAAACTGGTTCTATGTCAAGAACTGACCGTATTGCTAAATACAACCAATTAATTCGTATCGAAGAAGAATTAGGTGATTCAGCTCAATACTTAGGTAAATCAGCATTCTACAACATTTACAAACACTAATAAAAAATAACTTAAAGTGGTATATCTTTGGATATATCACTTTTTTTAATTTTACTATTGTATTTTTAAAGGTGATTTGATATAATGTTTACGTTATTGAGAGAAAGGAGGATTATCATGGGAATTTTAGATATTTTATTGATGGTTACATCGGTCATTTTGATAATACTTTCCTTACTTCAAAGTGGGAAAACTGGTGGTCTTGGTAGTGCATTCGGTGGAAGTGATGACTTATCATTATTTGCTGATGTGAAAGAACGCGGAGCTGAAAAAACAATTGCGAATATCACAATGGGAGCAGGAATTGTTTTCTTTATTGTTTGTGTAGTAATTCGTATCTTAGGATAGTTTTTTCCCAAAAGTATTATACAATTCATAAAAGACCGGTGACGGTCTTTTTTTGTTGATATATATGGATAAAGGAAGGTGATTAAGTGAAAAATAAGATTATTAGTTTGATAGAAGAAGCTAATTTAAAAAAGTTTCAAGGATTAAGTATTAATGATATAAAAGATAAATTAAATTGTCATAGTAGTAGTGAGTTTACTTCATTAATGAAAGCATTAAATGAATTAGAAGATGAATTAGTTATTGCTCGTAATGATTTAGATCAATATGGTTTATTAACTAATATGGGATATGAAGTAGGTAATATTAGAATTAATCCACGAGGATTTGGTTTTGTGGATTTAGAAGATATTAGTTACTTTATCGGAGCTGAAGATACTTTAAATGCTATGGATCGTGATAAAGTTTTAATTAAAATTGATCCATATGGGGATAATGAAGCTAGTGTAGTAAAGATTTTAGAACGTGGAATAACTAAATTAGTAGGAACGATGAAAAAAGGTCGTAGTGGTCATTTGCGTTTTTTAGCTGATCGTAAAAACTTTCGATATGAGCTTAAATTAACAAATATAGATGAGTTTAATTTAGTTGATGGTGATAAAGTTTTAGTCAAAATAACTAGTTATGGACGTATTTTAAAAGGTAAGATTGAAAAAGTAGTTGGTTATAAATATGATCCAGGAGTAGATATCTTAAGTGTTTTATTAGAAAAAGATATTGAACCAAACTTTAGTGATGAAGTTATGGAAGAAGTAAAAAAAGTACCTAAATCAATAAGTAAAGATGAATTAAAGAAACGAGTTGATTTACGTTCTTTATTAACAATTACTATTGATGGTGATGATGCGAAAGACTTAGATGATGCTATTAGTGTGGAACGTATTGATGATGATATGTTTAGATTATATGTGCATATTGCCGATGTTTCATATTATGTAAAAGCTAATAGTGCTATTGATAAAGAAGCATATCAACGAGGTACTTCAGTTTATGTAGTAGATCGAGTAGTTCCAATGTTACCACATGCTTTATGTAATGGAATCTGTTCCTTAAATCCACATGAGGATCGTTTAACAATTACTTGTATGATGGAAATTGATAAACGTGGTGAAGTTATTAGTGAACGTATTTTCCCTAGTGTTATTCATAGTGATGAACGTATGACATATAATAACGTTAATAAGATTTTAAATGGAAATAAAGCAATGCATAAGAAGTATCCAAATCTATTAAAGATGATTTTAAATATGTCAATTTTAGCTAATCGTATTCGTAAACGTCGTGAAAAACTAGGGGCAATTGACTTTGATGCTAAAGAAGGAAAAGTTCTTGTGGATAAGAAAGGGAAAGCAATTGATGTTGTTTTAAGAGAACGTGGTGAAGCTGAAATGATGATTGAAGACTTTATGTTATCAGCTAATGAAACGGTTGCAAGACGTATGAAATGGATGGATGTTCCTAGTATTTATCGTATTCATGAACAACCCGAAACTAAAAAACTACGTGATTTTATTCATGTAGCTCAAGGTTTAGGTTATAAGTTTAATGGATCAATTCAACATGTTTATCCTAACCAATTAGCTTCTTTATTGAAAGAAGCTAAAGGTAAAGATAATTATGATGTTTTATCAAGAACGATGCTAAGAAGTATGCAAAAAGCTCGTTATGAAAATCAATGTTTAGGTCATTTTGGTTTAGCTTTAGATGAATATTTACACTTTACTTCACCAATTCGTCGCTATCCGGATTTAATTGTTCATCGTATGTTACACAAATATGTATTTGATCATCATCAAGATTATGCTAATATCGATAATGATCGTAAATTCTGTGAAGAAGCAGCATTACAAGCTAGTGAGCGTGAACGTAATGCAATCGATGCAGAACGAGAAGTAGATGATATGAAGAAAAGTGAATATATGGAAAAACATATTGGTGAAGTATATGAAGCTAGTATTTCTGGCGTAATGAAATTTGGTTTCTTTGTGGAATTAGAAAATACTATTGAAGGTTTAGTAAGAGTTGAAAGCTTACCTAAAGACTTGTATAATTATCATGAAGAAACAAAAACATTACATGCACTTCACAGTCAAAAAATATATCGTTTAGGTGATAAAGTAAAAGTTAAATGTGTTGATGCAAATCACTATTTACGTGAAATAGATTTTGTTTTAGTGAAAGGAAAGAAGGAAAAACATGGCAGGTAAAAAGGTAGTAGTATTTAACCGTAAAGCAAGCTTTAATTATTTTTTAGAAGAACGTTTTGAAGCAGGTCTTGTTTTGAAAGGTACGGAAATTAAATCAATTAGAGCAGGACATGCCCAAATTAAAGATGCTTATATAAGTTTTATGGGAAATGAAGCTTATATCAAGGGAATGTATATTAAAGAATATGACCATGGTAATCGTTTTAATCATGATGAAGATCGTGAACGTAAGTTGTTATTGCATAAAAGTGAAATACTTAAGTTACAACAAAAAGTTAAACTTAAAGGTTATACCGTAATACCGGTTAGTTTATACCTAGATCGTGGTAAAGCTAAAATGGAAATTGCTTTAGCTAAAGGTAAAGATTTACATGATAAACGTAATAGTGAAAAAGAAAAAGATGCGAAACGAGAAATCGAAAAAGCATTAAAGAAATCACTATAGAATTATTGATATTCTAACATAGTTATGTTAGAATATCATAACCTGGGGGTGTACTGGTTTCGACAGGGGTATGATTGGTACAAATGGCAGTCGTTGGTAACGTAAAACCACTTAAATTAAACGGAAAAAATTTATTTGCTAACTTATTTGGTGGAAACCAACAAGTTGCATTTGCTGCTTAATTAACGCCTAGAATTGGCTTGCAGCCACCTTTGAATTAAGAGCCTTCGTTAGTTCATTGAGTGCTTAATCTTAGAAGGATAAGCTTATTTGATTCTAATAAGAATAAGACGAAAACCTAATTAGAAAACTTCAAGAGAGTCGTTCACAATTACTCTTGTCGTAAAGATTGTGGAATAAACTGTAGATGTTTGTACGTGGGTCTGCTTTTGGACACGGGTTCAACTCCCGTCACCTCCACCAAGAAAATAGTTCAAGTTTGATACTTAAGTTATCAAACTTTTTTTATTATTAGGATAGTAATAGATATTATAAATTGTCTTTTTGCGTTATAATAATATTAGTTAATAAAGGAGATTAATAATATGAATTTTTATGAATTAGCTAAAGCAAGATATTCAGTAAGAAAATTTAAAACTGATTATATTGAGGAAGAAAAACTAAATTTAATTTTGGAAGCTGGAAGAGTTGCTCCGACAGCTTGTAATTTTCAACCACAACAAATTTATGTTGTGAAAAGTGAAGAAAATCGTCAAAAACTAGCAGAAGTATGTCCATATACATTTAATGCACCGATTATTTTAGTAGTAGCTTATGATAAAAATCGCGATTGGAAGAATCGTTTAATGCCTGGATATAGTTCAGGAGAAACTGATGCTGCAATTGTTTGTACCCATATGATGCTTGAAGCATGGGAATTAGGAGTTGGTTCTTGTTGGGTTGGTTGTTTTAATGCTGAAGAAGTTTCTAATGCATTAAATCTACCAGATAATATTATAGTAAGTGCAATGTTACCAATCGGATATGCTGATGATGATGCGAAACCTAGTAATACACATGATGTATATCGTGATATGGATGAGTTAATAACTGAACTTTAATTGATGAATTAAGAATATTGAAAATAAGAATAAATTATCAGATGATAATTGAAGTTAAAAAAACCAGGTATTTGCATACCTGGTTTTTGACATAAAAAAAAGTTGCATCAGCAACTAATTTCTATTCGTCTAAACGAATGCTACCTTACGGTAGTGTTTAAGCTAAAGCTTTATTTTAACTCGTTGTGTAATCTTGAATGTTAATTACAATTAAAGTATAGTCTTTGATCTATAGATTGTCAACAGGTTTTTAATAAAAAAATCAAGAAAATTCCAATAGTGTAAAAAATTACCCTTTAATAACGTGTTTAATAATATTTATAGT
>CAZQJH010000036.1:0-12714 GCA_964593515.1 uncultured Erysipelotrichaceae bacterium | reverse complement strand
ATTATTATGTGAGATAATACTTTAGCTTGAAATGGAGGCAATATTTTATGCAGGGGGAAATATTTAAAACTTCGCTAAAACTTCATTCATTAGATTATATCTGGGAACGAAAAAAAGTTAAAAATATTAATTTACGAATTAAAAGTAATGGAGAAGTTGTCGTAAGTTCAAATACATTAGTATCTAAAGAAGAAATAGAAGCTTTTGTGGAAAGTAAGTATGATTGGATTATTAAAAAGCAAAAGCAAGTAAATGATGTGAAAAAGATTAGTTATTTGTCTAAAGAACATTTAATGTTATTTGGACGTAAATTAACGATTAAATTAACTCAAGGTAAACAAGATACCTTTCGCTATACCAAAAATTATTTCTATATAACATTAACCGATGTAAATACTTTTGATAGTAAAATTCAAAAGTATTTAGATCAATTAGCATTAGAGATTTTTAAAGATGTAATGCAAGTGGTTAGTATGAAAATGAAAGATTATTATGAAGGTTTTCCAGCTTTAACCATTAAAGTATTAAAAGGGAAATGGGGAAGTTGCTCACCTAGTAAGAATGAAATTGTCTTAAATCGTGATTTAATTCATTGTCCGATTGATTTCTGTGAATATGTAGTCTTACATGAATTTGTTCATTTCATTCATCCTAATCATTCTAAGGCTTTTTATGATATGGTTGAATTATTAATGCCAGATTATAAACGTCGTTTGCAAATGTTAGATGATTTTAGAGCTAAATGTGGTCAATAAGAGTGATTATCACTCTTATTTTTTACCCTTTACATATACCCTGTGGGGGTATATAATGATATTGGTGATAAAAATGAAATGTGCATGTCGAAATAAAAAACGAAGTGAAGAAGAAAAGAAAGTTTTGATTAATCGTTTAAATCGATTAGAAGGTCAAATTAAAGGAATTAAGAAAATGGTTGAAGATGATATTTATTGTGCTGATATCTTAAATCAATCATCAGCTATTGCTTCAGCATTAAAAGGATTTAATGTGGAATTGTTGAATCAACATTTACAAACCTGTGTTAAACATGATTTACAACAAGGAAATGAAGAAAGTTGGGAAGAAAGTTTAGCAATTATGCGTAAACTAATGAAGTAGGTGATTTAATGAAAAAATATGATGTTAAAGGAATGAGTTGTGCAGCTTGTAGTTCACGCGTAGAACAAGCAGCCTTAAGTTGTAAAGGTATTAATAAAGCTAGTGTTAATTTACTAACAAATAGTATGCAAGTTGAAGGAGATTATCAAGAAAATGAATTAGCTAAATGTATTAAGGAAGCTGGTTATGAATTAGTAATTGCTAATGAAGAAATTGAAGAAGTAAGTGAATTTGTTATATTACGTAAACGTTTAATTTGTTCATTAACTTTATTAATTGTTTTAATGTATATTACTATGGGAGTGGTAATGAACGATTTAACTTTTATTACTTTTTTTAAACAACCAATGAATTTAGGAATCTTAGAATTATTAATTACAACGATTATTTTATATTTAAATCGTAAGTTTTTTGTGAATGGTTTTAATAATTTAATTAAGTTACATCCTAATATGGATTCTTTAGTAGCTTTAGGAAGTGGGATAGCATATGTTTATTCATTATATATATTATTTAGAATGGGTTATGCTTATGGGATAAATGATTTAAGTCATCTTGTTTTTGACTTACATCATTTATATTTTGAAACTAGTGCAATGATTGTAACATTAATTACTTTAGGTAAAATGTTAGAAGCTTATGCTAAAGGAAAAACAACTAGTGCTTTAAAATCATTAATGGCTTTACAAATTAATGAAGTACGTATTTTAAAAGATAATAAAGAACAATTATTAGATCCTAGTTTAGTTGAAGTAGGTGATATTGTTTTATTAAAGAGCAATGAATCAATTGTTTTAGATGGAATTGTAATTGAAGGTGAAAGTGTAGTTGATGAAGCTAATATCACTGGAGAAAGTATTCCTATTGATAAAAAAGTAGGCGATAAAGTAATTAGTGGTACGATGAATTTATCTGGTTATTTAAAATATCAAGTAAATAAGAAACAAGAAGAATCAACTTTATCGCAAATTATTAAATTAGTTGATGAAGCAGCTAATAGTAAAGCTGAAATAAGTAAATTAGCTGATAAAGTGGCAGCTATCTTTGTACCGGTTGTTTTATCATTAGCATTGATTACTTTTGTTGTTTGGTTAGCTTTAAATGCTTCTTTGGAAGATGCTTTAGCAAAAGGAATTGCGGTTTTAGTTATTTCTTGTCCTTGTGCTTTAGGTTTAGCAACACCAGTTGCGGTAATGGTTGCAAGTGGGGTTGGGGCTAAACATGCCTTATTATTTAAACAAGCGACTAGTTTAGAAGCATGCAGTAGTATTGATGTTGTTTTATTAGATAAAACCGGAACTATAACTAGTGGTAAAAGTAAAGTTAAAAAGATTATTAGTGATATTGATGAAAATGAATTATTAGCCTTAGTTGCTGCTTTAGAAGCTTATAGTGATCATCCTTTAGCTAAAGCAATTGTTGAAGAGGGTAAAGTTAGAAACTTAACTATGAAACAAGTTGAGGAATTTAAATCATTTGGTGGTTTAGGAATTCAAGGTAAATATTTAGCTAAAACTTATTATGTAGGTAATCAACGTTTTATTAAAGAACATGTTGCAATTAGTGATTACTATTTGAATCTAATTGATGGATATGCTAAACAAGGTATGACTTGTGTGATAGTAAGTGATGAAACTAAATGTTTAGGTTTAATTGTGTTAGCTGATGTTATTAAAACCGATAGTAAACAAGCGATTAGTTATTTAAAACAAATGGGTTTAAAAGTTGTAATGTTAAGTGGAGATCGTTTAGATAGTGCTAAAGTAATTGCGAATGAAGTTGGTATTGATGAAGTTATCGCAGAAGTATTACCACAACAAAAAGATGAAGTAGTTAGAAAGTACCAAAATGATGGTTCAGTTATGATGGTAGGAGATGGAATGAATGATTCTATTGCTTTAACTAGAGCTGATGTTGGTGTAGCAATTAATCGTGGAAGTGATGTTGCAATTGAAGCTGCAGATGTTGTTTTAATTAATAATAGTTTAATGGATGTTGTTAGAGCGATACGTTTATCAAGAGCTAGTATGCGAATTATTAAACAAAACTTATTTTGGGCTTTCTTTTATAACTTATTAATGATTCCTTTAGCAGCCGGAGTTTTTAGTTTTATAAATATTCATGGAGTTGATCCAATGTTAGCAGCTGCGGCTATGTCTTTATCAAGTGTTACTGTAGTTAGTAATGCTTTACGTTTGAATAAAGTTAAACTTGATTCAAAGCATTATGATAAAAAAAGAACAAAGAAAAAAAGAAAGGAGCATAAAATAATGGAAAAAACAATTCATATTGAAGGAATGATGTGTCCACATTGTGAAGCAACAGTTAAAAAAGCTTTATTAGCAATTGATGGGGTTAATGATGTATATGTTTCACATCAAGAAAAATTAGCACGTATTACTTGTGAACATGAAATTGATCATGAAGTTTTAAAAACAAGTATTGAAGCTAAAGATTTTGAAGTTAAAGGTATAGAATAAGAAAATAGCAATTAAGCTAGTTGGCTTAATTGCTATTTTTAATAAATTCATACTTTAAGGTATTAAGATAATGAGGATATTCTTGGAGGGATTTAATAATGTTTTTACTTTTAGGATGAGAAGCTAAAGCATAATGTTTAAAGAATTTTTTAACCATATAATTAGCTCGACGTAAATGATAATGACTAGTAACAACAATTACTTGTTGATATTTATTTTTTAAACAAAGATCATAACTATAACGGATATTATCATAAGTATTTAAAGCTTTTGTTTCCATTATGATATTGGTATGAGGTAAATATTGTTTTAGATAATCATGCATACATTTAGCTTCACTATATTGGTTATGGACACTATTTCCGCTAACAATAATATTATTAATATGCAATTCATTAGCTAAATGTAGGGCTTGTTCACAACGTAATTGTAAGGTTTTAGATATGGTTCCATCTTGATTGGTTGGATAGCCTAAGACAATAATAGCATCATAATTTACCTTTTTAATTCTTGGTGGAAAAGGAAAGAAAAGATAAAAACTTAAATAAATAATAATTAGGATAATGATGAAATATAACATGGACTATCATACTCCTTTTTAATGAATTCTAAGCGTTTTTTATCTTCTAATGCGTAAGAATATACTTGAGTTGCTTTTAACTCTAATTCACGATATAAAGGGGGAATTTGGTTGAATTTAGCACATACATTTACACTATTTTTGATTTGTTTTAAATATTGACGTCCTTTATCATTGAAAGCTAGTGGACGAATGTAATCTAGGTGAGGTAAGTTTGTTATCGTTTCTTGATTATTTTGTAATAAGATATGAACTAACATTCTTTGAATACTAGCTCGGGTATATCTTTTACTAACACAAGCATTTAAAAAAGCTTGATAGTTATCATATTTAGCTGCATTTTTCTTAAATAAATGTTGGATACCTTCTTTTACTAAATGTCTTTTAGCTAAGATTTCGCAAGGTGTCGTTAATAAAATATATTGTAATAAAGGATAATATAAATCCCAACTAATCGGATTTACTAATTCATTAGCCATACTTGTATGTTTACTGATATCTTGCTTATTTAAAGAAGCTAAACGTATCGCACTAGCGCTAGCTATATCATGATTTAGCTTTAAATCATGATATGTATTAGTGCGTTTAATGGTATATGGTTTAATATTACTATTTTCTAATGCTTTTAAATAAGCAATACCTAAAATATCATTGCTTTTTAAATTACTATTACTAGCAAAGTTTTTGCTATAAGAACTATGTTTATCAATGGTATATTCATGATTAAGATATTGTTTTAATAAGTCAAGATCATTACATTCACTACCAAAAACCATGCTTTTAACTTGTAATAGTTTTAAAAGGTTAACCGCTCCTTTAGCAAAAGTATCACCACTTTGAGTTGCATATGCAACAGGTAATTCAATTACTAAATCAACTCCTTGTTTAATAGCATGTTGAGCACGAGTCCATTTATCAATGATAGCTGGTTCACCACGTTGGACAAAGTTTGGGCTCATGATAGCAATTAAACAATCACAATTACTAATTTGTTTAGCTTGTTTTAAATGATATAAGTGACCATTATGAAAAGGGTTATATTCAACAATTATTCCACAAGCATCCATGTAATCAACTCCAATCTGTCATTATTATAGCTAGTATTTATTTAAAAAACTAGCAAAATGAAAAAAATGTGAAATATTTTTAAAAAATGCTTTATTTTTTAATGAATTTATGGTTTAATATTAAAGCAAGTAGGAGAAAAGAGTTGACTTATACAATTGTTTTCTCTATAATAGACTAGGTTAGACAACGAGGTGATTTCTTTTGAAATGGTCAAGAGTAGAATTTTTGAAAGCCAAAAATCATGTTATTTCTTTTGATGAAGAAATTACATTTGATGAAAATGCTTTTGCGAAAACGAATCAAATCAAAAGTTTACACGATGTTTCAGTATATGGAAGTATGTACTTGGATACATCTTGTGATCGTGTCTTCTGTAATATTACAGTAGAAGGTGTCATGATTTTGCCATGTTCTATTACACTTGAAGATGTCGAGTACGAATTCCATTCGCAATCTGAAGAAGTCTTTGCATTTGAAAAAGTGCACGATGATGATGTTCACGAAGCGAAGGGAGATGTCATCGAATTGTTACCAATTGTTTTCCAAATGATATTAATGGAAGTTCCTTTAAAGATTGTTAAAGAGGACATTAAAGAATATCCTAAGGGGAATGGATGGGAAGTTGTTAGAGAGTCGGATTACAATCCACCAAAAGAAAAAGAGATTGATCCACGTCTAGCAAAATTAAAAGAATTTAAATTAGAAGAGTAATAGGAGGTGCTATCATGGCTGTTCAACAAAGACGTAATTCAAAAACAAGAAAGGCAAAACGTAGAACTCACTACAAATTAGCTGCGCCAACTTTAGTAAAATGTCCAGTATGTGGTGAATACAAAATGCCTCACAAAATGTGTTCATGTGGAGTTTACAACGGTAAAACAATCGTTGAAAAGTAAAAAAATTAACCGCTTAATGCGGTTTTTTTTATAGGTGGGTTATGGAAATAAAGTTATTAAAAATCTTTGATGATGAAATACGACAAGTTATTCATCTTTCTTTACAAGAAGTAGCAAGTAAACATTATGATGCAAAAGAAATCGAAAGTTTAATTAAACAACATGATCAAAATTATATAAAAGATAAAATAAGTAATGATCATTTTTATGGGGCATATCTTAATGATAAATTAGTTGGTTGTGGTTGTATTAATAAACAAGGATTAATTACTAGTGTCTTTACTCATCCTAACTATTTACATTTGCAGGTAGCTACGAATGTTATGAATAACTTATTGCAAGATGAATATACTTTATCCCTTACTAAATTAAGTTTAAGAGCTAGTTATGATGGTTATTATTTATATCAAAAACTAGGCTTTGTAAGTGATGAGGAAAGCTTTGATAAGCATGGATTAATTACGATGCATTATTTATATTAAAAAAGTAAAAAAATAATTGTAATAGGATTAATTGTGTGCTAAAATAATAGCGAAGAAGTAACAAAAGAGTGGGTAGTGCCCACTCTTTCGTCGTATTTTAAAGGAGAATGTTATGAGTGATTTAAGTAAAATTAAAGAACTGATTTTACCCCAATTAACCAATGCTGATGTTGAACTTTATGATTTAAGTTGGCAACAAGAAGGTAAAAATCGCATTTTACAAGTTGCAATTATGCGACACGATGGAAGTATGGATATTGAATTATGTGCTGATATTTCAGAAATGATTTCAGAAGTATTAGATGCTAATGATATTATCCCATTTGAGTATTTCTTAGAAGTTTGTTCACCAGGAGCAGAACGTGAGTTATTGAATGATGAACAAATTGTAAATGCTATTGATGATTATGTTTGTGTAAAATTAAAAAATCCGAAAAAGGGAATGGATCATGTCATTGGATACTTACGTGCATATGATGATGAAGGGGCTTTAGTTGAATATATGGATAAAGCTGTAAAACGTAAGCTTACGATTGAAAAAGACAATATTGCTATGATTAGATTGAGTGTTAAGATTTAAGGAGTTTGAAATTTTATGAAATTAAAAAAATTAGTAACAGTAATGCAATCAATTGAAGATAGTCGTCAATTACCAGTTGAAACTGTAATTGAGGCTTTAAAAGAAGCTTTAGAAAAAGCATTCTACAAACATGTAGGAATTTTAGATGCTAAAGTTAAAGTAGAAATTAATGAAAAGAAAGGTGAAATTCATGTATACCAACAACGTGTAGTTGTTGAAGAAGTTGAAGATGATGAATTAGAAATTTCTTTAAGTGATGCTAAAAGTATTGATCAAAAATTTGAATTAGGTGATTTAGTTGATGAAGAATTAGATATTCAAGAATTTGGTCGTGCGGCAGTAATTATGGCTAAAAATGTTATGAAACAAAAAATTCGTGAAGCTGAAAAAGCAGCTGTTTATGAAGAATACTGTGATAAAGTTCAAGAAATGGTTCAAGGTACAATTGAAACAGTAGAAGAAAAATTTGTTTTAGTTAAATTAGATAAAACATTAGCTACTTTACCACGTGGTCAACAAATTCCTAATGAACATTATGTTGAAAACCAATTAATTCGTGTGGTTATTCATGAAGTTAATAAAGAATCTAAAGGAGCTCAAGTATTAGTTTCTCGTGCTGATGCTACTTTAGTTAAACGTTTATTTGAAAAAGAAGTGCCAGAAATTTTTGATGGTACAGTTGAAATTAAAGCTATTGCTCGTGAAGCTGGAGAACGTACAAAGATGGCTGTTTACTCACATGATCCAAATATTGATCCAATTGGAGCTTGTATTGGACCTAAAGGACAACGTGTTCAAGTGGTTATTGATGAGTTAAAAGGTGAAAAAATTGATATCTTCGAATGGAGTGATGATATCACTGAACTTATTAAAAATGCTTTAGCTCCTGCTGAAGTATTAGCAGTTATTGATAATCCTAAAAAACCTGGATTATTAGTAGTTGTTGCTGATAACCAATTATCTTTAGCAATTGGTAAAAAAGGTAAAAATGCTCGTTTAGCATATAAATTAACTGGAAGTCGTATTGATATTAAACCAGAAAGTGATTTAAATGCTGAAGGATTACCATGGAAAGAATTAGCTATTAAACAACATGAAGCTTATTTAGCTAAAAAAGCAGCTCAACAAGTTGAAGAAGAAGTAGTAGAAGAAGTTGTTGATGTTGTTGAAGAAACTAAGGTTGAAGAAACAACTGTTGAAGAAGTAGCAACACAAGAAGTAGTTAAAGAACGTGATGAAATGGAAGAAGCAGCTCGTATTGCTAAAGAAAAACGTCAATCACGTGAATTAGACTTAAGTGAAAAACAAGAATATGTTTCTAAATTTGAACAATTAGCTGATGCTAGTAAGAAAAATGAAGAAAAAGTAGTTAAATCTTCACCTAAAGCTAGTGAAAAAGTGGAAACTAAACCACAAGAAAAGATTAAATCTAGTTTAGAAACAAACCGTATTATTTATTCTGAAGAAGAATTAGAAGAAATTCAACGTCGTGAGGAAGAAGAAGATGCTAAATCTTGGATTTATGATGATGTTGATGAATATGAAGAATATGATTCTTTATATGATGAAATGGATTAAGGTTTGGTGATTAAATATGAAGAAAATTCCAATGCGTCGTTGTGTAGCAACACAAGAATCACTACCTAAAAAAGAATTACTTCGTATTGTTAGAACACCACAAGGTGATGTTGTCATTGATGAAAGTGGTAAACAAAATGGACGTGGTGCATATTTAAAGAAAAGCTTAGAAGCTTTAGAAGTTGCTAAGAAACGTAAATCTTTAGCACGTGCTTTAGAATGTGAAATTCCTGAAAGCATCTATGACGAATTAGAAAGGATGTTTTCATGAAAAACTACATTGGTACTTTAGGTTTAGCCCAACGAGCACGAAAATTAGCTTTTGGCGAAATTGCTTTAAGTAAAGTTTCATCGCAAGAAGCTAAACTAGTAATATTAAGTAGTGATGTTGGTGAAAATACCAAAAATAAATTTATTAATAAATGTCATTATTATGACATTGAAGTTGTCTTTATGGATAGTGAAGATATTGCAATTGCTTTAGGTAAAAGTAATATTAAATCAATTGCAGTTTTAGATAAAGGCTTTGCAAGTAAATTAACAACTTGTTTGAAAGGTTAGGTGATGATATGGCAAAGCAAGTAAAGAAAAACAATAACAATCATCGTAAGAATGGAAATAACAACAATAAAGGAAAACGTGATTTTAATAAAAAAGAACGTGAAGTTGTTAGCGAAATTACTTATAGTTTACCAATTACCGTTGGTGAATTAGCTGATAAATTAAATCGTAACGCATCTGAAATTATTAAGATTTTATTCTTAATGGGGACAATGGTTACTATTAACTCTTCAATTGATGAAGAAACAGTTGAATTAATTTGTATGGAATTAGGAGTAGAAGCTACTAAGGAAATCATTATTGATGAATCTGATTTTGAAGAACAAATGTTAAATGAAGTTGATGATGAAGAATCATTAGAATCTCGTCCACCAGTTGTAACAATTATGGGGCATGTTGACCATGGTAAAACAACATTATTAGATTCAATTCGTAAAACAAGAGTAACTGAAGGTGAATTTGGGGGAATTACGCAACATATTGGGGCGTACCAAGTTTCAATCAAAGGAAAGAAAGTTACTTTCTTAGATACTCCAGGACATGAGGCTTTTACAGCAATGCGTGCACGTGGAGCATCAGTAACGGATATCGTTATTATCGTTGTTGCTGCTGATGATGGGGTTATGCCTCAAACCAGAGAAGCAGTTGACCATGCTAAAGCAGCTAATGTTCCAGTAATTGTTGCTATTAATAAAATTGATAAACCAAATGCTAATATTGATCGTATTAAAAATGCGATGGCTGATTTAGGTTTATTACCTGAAGAATGGGGTGGATCAACTATTTATAGTGAAGTATCGGCTAAATTCGGTGATGGAGTAATGGATTTATTAGAAACAATCTTATTAGTTGCGGAAATTGAAGAATTTAAAGCTAACCCTAATAAATTAGCTAGTGGTACAGTTATTGAAGCTAAGTTAGATAAAGGACGTGGACCGGTTGCTACTTTATTAGTGCAAGGTGGTACTTTAAAAGCTGGAGATACAATTGTTGTGGGAACAGCCTTTGGACGTGTTCGTAAAATGGTTGATGATCGTGGTCGTGAAATTAAAGTTGCGACTCCTTCAATGCCAGTTGAAATTATTGGTTTAAATGATGTTCCAGTAGCTGGAGATATCTTTAAAGCCTTTGATTCAGAAAGAAAAGCAAGACAAATTGCTGAAACTAGATTAGCGAAGAAAATTGAACAAGAACGCAGTGTGACAAGTGCTATGTCATTAGATGATTTAGCTCGTCAAATTGAAGAAGGAGAAGTTCAAGAAATTAATGTTATCGTTAAAGCCGATGTTACTGGTTCAGCTGAAGCGGTAAAAGCTAGTTTAGAAAAAATTGAAGTTAAAGGTGTTCGTGTTAATGTAATTCGTTCTACAGCTGGAGCTATTACGGAAAGTGATGTCTTATTAGCTAGTGCATCTAATGCCGTAATTTATGGATTTAATGTTCGTCCTACAGCTCAAGTACGTGATAAAGCAGCTGAAGCTGGAGTTGAAATTCGTTTACACAACATTATTTATAAAGCATTAGAAGAAATGGAAGCTGCCATGAAAGGTATGTTAGCTCCTGTTTATGAAGAAGTAGTAATTGGACAAGCTGAAGTTCGTCAAACATATAAAGTATCTAAAGTAGGTACTATTGCTGGATGTATGGTTACTGATGGTAAAGTTGTTAAAGAATGTAAAGTACGTTTAATTCGTGATGGAGTAGTTATTTATGATGGACGTTTAGCATCATTAAAACGATTCCAAAATGATGCTAAAGAAGTTACTAATGGATATGATTGTGGTTTAACAATTGCTAACTACAATGATATTAAAGAAGGTGACTTAATTGAAGCATATGAAGATCAAGAAGTGGAGGCTGTTGCTTAATGGCTAAAGTTAAAGCAGAACGTATCGCCGGTATTATTCAAAAAGAAATTAGTCAAATTATTCAATTTGAATTAAAAGATCCTAAAGTTGGTTTTGTTACGATTACTGATGTTACGATTACTAATGATTTATCATTAGCAAAAGTTTATGTTAGCTTTTTAGGTAAGACCGAACGTGAAGAAGCTGGTTTAAAAGCTTTAAATCGTAGTAAAGGATTTATCCGTTCTACATTAGCTAAACGTTTAACTATTCGTAAAACACCAGAACTTCAATTCTTAATTGATGATGCCCTTGAACGTGGTAATAAGATTGATAATATCTTAGAACAAATTCATAGCGAAAATAAATAAAAAAAAGTGGATTTTAATCATAATGATTGAAATCCACTTTTTATTTAAGCTTATAGCTGTAAGATTAAACCAAGTATTGCGCCACCTATTAAGATTTGAATAGGCGTTATCTTTTTAAATTTGGTTGTAATTAGTAAAGCAATGATAAAGATTACCACATGCAATAAATGAAAACTTTGTTCAAAATAAAAAGCTGCTTGAAAAATAGAAATAGTAGCAACAATAATTAAACCACATACACAAGCTCTTAAACCATAAAAGATATAATCTACATATTTATTACCTTTAAATTGTTCTAAGAAATGAGCAATGATAATGATAATAATAATACTAGGACAGATTAAACCTATAGTAGTAGTAATTCCTCCTAAGATGTTACCACTAGTTTCAATACCTACATAAGTTGCCATATTAATTCCTACAGCCCCAGGTGTTGCTTCGGATATAGCAATCATATTCGTTAGCATTTGTTCATTAAACCAATGATATTTATCAATTAAATCATATAAGAAAGGAATGGTAGCTAATCCACCTCCAATGGCAAATAAACCAACACAGAAAAATTCATAAAATAATTGTAAATAAATCATTCTTGTTTCTCCTTCCATAATTTAAATAAAATACTTAATATAGCGCATAAAATAATAAGTAAAATGGTTGAAATAACTTTAAAGAAACTAAGTAAGATAACACTTATAAAGATAAGATATTGAAATGGTTCTTTAATCCCATTTTTTATTAATTTATAAATTGATTTAACTAATAAAACACATACAGCAATTCTTATTCCCGCTAAAGCATGTTGAACAATAGCTGTATCAGAAAAGTTAGATATAAATTTCGCAATAATACTAATTATAATAATACTTGGGGTAATAAAACCTAAGGTTGCAACAATACCACCGATAATTCCTTTTCGTTTATAACCAACAAAAGTTGAAGTATTAACTGCAATAATACCAGGGGTACATTGACCAATTGCGAAATAATCCATTATTTCTTCATTAGTTGACCAATTGCGTTTAATACATATCTCTTGTTCTAACATTGGTAACATTGCATATCCACCACCGATGGTAAACATTCCTATTTTCGCAAAAACAGCATATAATTCTAATATTTCTTTCATCTAAAATCACCGTTAATCATTAT
>CAZQJH010000035.1:0-13248 GCA_964593515.1 uncultured Erysipelotrichaceae bacterium | reverse complement strand
AAATACGATAATAATCGAAAAAAAGCAAAATATATAAAAAAATAATTGACAACAATATTGGTAAATGGTAGAATGTTAAAGCATAAAAAATAGCAGCATGCAAAGTTTTATCGAATAGCGTTCATAACATGTATATGGGATCCAAGTAACTTAGCTGCAAAATTTGCGAACGGATTGTGAGTATGAACACCTCAATAAAATGATTTGTACTGTTATTGTTTTATCGCCATTAAAACAATAAGGAGGACTTTAAAATGGCAAGAATTACTGGACCTGTTTGGAAGAGATCACGTCGTTTAGGATTTTCAGTATTAGAAACAGGTGAAGAATTACAAAGACGTGCTTATGCACCTGGTCAACACGGACCTACTAAACGTGTTAAATTAACTAACTACGGACTTCAATTAAACGAAAAACAAAAAATCCGTTTTATGTACGGATTAAACGAACGCCAATTCGCTAACTTATTCCACAAAGCTGGAAAAATGGCTGGTGTAACTGGTACAAACTTCTTATGTTTATTAGAATCTCGTTTAGACAACGTTGTTTACCGTATGGGATTCGCAGCTACACGTCGTGCTGCTCGTCAATTAGTAAACCACGGACACATTTTAGTAAACGGTAAAAAAGTTGATATTCCAAGTTTCAATGTAAAACCTGGAACTGTTATTGAAGTTAAAGAAAAATCTAAAAACATGAAAGCTATCAACGAAGCTTTAGAAGCTAACGTAACTTTAAAAGCATTCGTAGACGTTGATAAAGAAGCTAAAAAAGGTACTTACTTACGTTTACCTGAAAGAAGCGAATTAAACCAAGAAATCAACGAATTATTAGTAGTAGAATTCTACAACAGATAGTTTTAAATTAAGAGTCCAATTGGACTCTTTTTTTTGCTTTTTTTCCTTTCTTAATTTACTTTCATATAGCGTTTAGACTTAATATGTGATAAAATAATAATAATTAGGAGTGTGATTTTTTTTATGAATATTGAAGAGATTTTAGCTACGATAACTCAATATGTTACAATTGAACAATTGATTTATATTACAGTAGCCATTATTGTTTTATTAATTTTTATCATGGTATGGGGAAGCTTTCGTAAAAAGAAAGCAAAACGTATTTTAGCTGAATATGAGACACGTTATCATGAGATGAAAAATATCCCGTTAGCTTTTAAAATTTCTAAAGCCCAAGCTTTAGCAAAAGTTAATTCTAATATGGTTGAATCAGTTGAAGATAATAGTAATCGTTATGATGAATATAGTGATTCATTAAAAAAAGTATCATTAGAATTAGCTACTATTGATGATTGTATTTACTCACATAAAGTTGGAAATGCGCTTAAACGTTTAAAAAACTTAGATGAAGATTTATCTCTTTTAGAAGCTAATATCAACAACCTAAATAAAAATTTAGATGCTATTTTAGAACGTGAAAAGGAACAAAGAGTTTCAATTAATGAATTAAAAGATTTATTCCGTGAAGTTAAAGGTGAAATTGCGAATAATCAAAATGCTATTTCTTCTTCAATGGAATATATTGATAGTTGTGTTTCAAATATTGAACAAAAATTTTCCGTTTTTGAAGATTATATGTTTGCTTCAGAATTCAATAAAGCTAGTAAACAACAATTAGAAATTCGTAATGATATTGAAAAATTACAATTATTAATTGAAATTTTACCTGGTTTATATGATAAAACGAAAGTTACATTACCTAAATTATTAGATGAAGTTGGTTATGAATATGCTCAATGTAAGAGTAAAGGAATTAATTTAGATCATTTAAAAGTTCCACAAAATTCAGAATTTATTTCAGAACGAATTAAAGAATTCTTAAATTCATTACGTAATGGTATCGTCGAAAATATTGATGAAGATTTAAATGATTGCGAAAAACGTATTGTTCAATTACAAAAACAAATCAATAGTGAAAATGAAGCTTTTGATGAAGTTAACCAAAATATCGAAAAATTATTTATCGAAATTGATAATTTAAACCGTGATATGGATGCGATTGAACAATTATATAATCGAGTTTATGAACGTTTTGGTTTTGAAAATTGGGCTAGTCGTTTAGATGATTCTAAAGTTAAATTAGGTAAATTAAATGATTTAAAACGTAAATTAGAAAAAGTTATTCAAGATAACAATTTACCTTATACCCAAATTGTTGTTGCTTATAAAGAATTATCACAAAGTGTTTCGATGTATTATCAAGAAGTTATTGAAATGCAAGAAAAATTAAATACAGCTTGTAGTGATGAAGAAAGAGCTAAAAAACAATTAGTAAAATTACAAATTGCTTTAAATGAAAGTCGTGTTAAAATTCAAAAACATCGTTTACCAAGTGTTTCAGCTAAATATGAAGCGGATTTATATCAAGGTGAGTTAATGATTAAAGATATTAAAGTTATTCTTGATAATTCACCATTAGATGTTAAACGTTTAAATGAAAGTTTAGATAAAGCAATTGATTTTATTTATTCATTATTTAATAACGTTAATAACTTAGTTGGAATTGCTGTATTAGTTGAGAAAACTATTGTCTTTGGTAATCGTTATCGTTCTAGTTATCCTGATATTGATAGTGAATTAACTCGTGCTGATTTATGTTTCCGTAATGGACAATATACTAAAGCATTAAAGATTTGTATTGCATGTATTGAGAAAATGCATCCGGGAGCTTATCAAAAAATATTGGCTAATAATGTGGCTTTCAAATTGGAGAATTTATAAGATGATTTATTTAGATTATGCTTCAACAACACCTCTTGATCAAGAGGTGTTAGCTACGTATACGAAGGTTTTAAATACTTATTTTGCCAATGCTGACTCTTTACATACTTTAGGAAGAGAAGCTAATAAGTTAGTTGAACAATCACGTAGCCAAATTGCGAATTTATTAAAAGTAAATAGTGATGAAGTTATTTTTACTTCATGTGCTAGTGAAGCTAATAATTATGCGACGAAAGCATTTGCGTTAGCTAATATGAATCGTGGTAAACATATTATTTCTACTTGTATTGAACATTCAAGTGTTGCTTCATCGCTTCAACAATTATCGGATGAGTTTGGCTTTGAAGTTACTTATTTACAAGTAGATGAAAATGGATGTGTATCAATTGATGATTTAAAACAAGCATTACGTAAAGATACAATTTTAGTATCAATGATGTTAGTAAATAATGAAGTTGGTAGTATTCAACCAGTTAATGAATGTGCTGATTATGTTCATCAAAATTCACGAGCAGTTTTCCATGTGGATTGTGTTCAAGCTCTAGGTAAAATTGATATTGATTTACATAATATTGATTTAGCTAGTTTTTCTGCTCATAAAATTTATGGATTAAAAGGTAGTGGTTTCTTAATTAAAAAACGTAATATTAAATTATTATCTTTAATTAGTGCTGGTCAACAAGAACAAGGATATAGAGGTGGTACGACTAATTCACCTAGTTGTATTGTCTTAGCTAAAACTTTACGTTTAGCTTTAGAAAGACAAAAGGAAGCATTTAATCATGTTTCTAAATTAAATCAATATTTACGTGATGAAATTAGTCAAATGGATGATTTTGTTATTAATTCACCGATTGATGGTTCACCATTTATTTTAAATATTGCGGATTTAAAAATAGGTAGTGAAGTAATGCTTAATGCCTTAGATGCTAAAGGAATATGTGTATCAGCTATATCTACATGTGCTTCTCATAGTAAAGCTGTTTCACATGTCTTATTATCAATGAATAAAAGTGAGTTGATTGCAACTCATTCAATTCGTATTTCATTATCTCATCAGACAACGATGGATGAAGTTAAACAATTTATATCAACATTAAAGGAGGTCCATGATGACTTTAAAACAAGATAAATTAGTTTATGATCATATCTTAGTAAGATATGGTGAATTATCAACTAAAGGAAAAAATCGTAAAGATTTTATTAAAAAATTATTACACAATGTTAAAAATGCTTTAAGAGCATTTGATAAATTATCTTATGAAAAAACCCATGATCGTATGTATATTATGTTAAATGGGGAAGATCATGAAAAGGTTGGGGAAGCTTTAGCTAAAGTTTTTGGGATTTCATCTTTCTCATATGCTTTAAAAATGGATAGTGATATCGAGGTTATTAAGGATTATGCGCTTCGTTTAGCCCAACAAAGTAATGCGAAAACATTTAAAATTGATACTCGTCGTAGTGATAAAATGTTCCCAATGATTTCAGATGAAATTAATCGTGCGGTTGCTACAGTAATCTTACAAAATATGGATATTAAAGTTGATGTGAAAAATCCAGAATTAAAGATTCAAATCGAAATTCATCGTGAAGCGACATATATGATGGAAGGTCGTGTTCAAGGTAATGGAGGATATCCAGTTGGTGTTGGTGGTAAAGCTCTTGTTATGCTTTCAGGAGGTATTGATTCACCAGTAGCTTGTTATATGGCAATGAAACGTGGAATTGCTATTGAATGTATTCATTATGCATCTCCACCTTATACTTCACAAGCTGCTCAAGATAAAGTATTAGAATTAGCTCGTATTGTTTCTGGATATCAAGGACATATTCGTATGCATATTGTTCCATTTACTGACTTACAATTAGCTATTTATGAGAATTGTGATGAAAGTTATGCGATTACTTTAATGCGTCGTATGATGTATCGTATTGCGCAAAGAATTTGCGAAAAACAAGATTGTTTAGCAATCGTAAATGGTGAAAGTATTGGTCAAGTAGCTTCCCAAACTTTAGAAAGTATGCAAACAATTAATGCTGTATGTAACTTACCAGTAATTCGTCCTTTAGCTTGTATGGATAAAGTAGAAATTATTGATATTTCACGTAAAATTGGTACTTATGAAACAAGTATTCAACCATTTGAAGATTGTTGTACTATTTTTACACCTAAAAATCCAGTAACTAAACCTACATTACATCGTGCCGAAAAATTAGAAAAACGTTTTGATTTTGAAAAATATATTGATGAATGTGTTGAGAAAACGGAAAGTTTTAATATTTATCCACAAAAAGTTTTAGAAGAAAACGAAGCTGATTTATTCTAGTATCAACTTTTTAAACTCTACATATACTAATGTAGAGGTGAATATGAAAAGAAAAGTAATGCACTTTGATAAGAATAAAAAGCAAAATGCAAAGCAAGTAGAAGTTGCTAATGAATGGTTTTTGAATGATGCTTATTTGAATTCATGTTATGATAAAGAAGAACTTAATGCTTGGATTCAAAATGATTCGACCTTAAACCAATTAAAATAGTTTATAAAGTGATAATCAGTCTTGATTATCACTTTTTAATTGTTATTTCGCCAATGTTTTACTATAATATTTAGCGGTGGTGATTAAATGGAAATTAATTATTTAGATACAAGTAATTATGTATATTATCAAAATAAGTATCATTTATCAAAGCTTAGTTCGATGGTTTTAGCTAGTAAAAACTTAAGTGATGATGAATGTGATGATTTATTACTTAATGATTGTTTTAAAGATATAACTTTAGCTAAAGGAATTAAAGAAGTTGTTGAACGAATTAATTTAGCTAAAATACGCAATGAGAAAATTATTGTTTGTGGAGATTATGACGCTGGTGCGAAACGTTTCTAATTGAAAAGATTAGACCTATGTAAATAGAGAACTATTTTGTTGAAGGGATAACCTCATTAAACTCCGACTTGCGATTTATTGGCTATGATAAATGGTAAGAAGCTCGGTAAAGTCGTAATAAGAATCCTAAGTGGTAACATATGGATTTGATGTTATGGATGTCTATAAACTAACTATGGTGAGAATGTAGTAATACTGACGAACTCTTGAATGTACGGGACTATACATAATCGTTGTGGAAACACAATATAACTCTTTTTAGAGGGAACACGGGATAGAGTAAAAATCAGCGTGATGAAATATCCTACGATTAATTCGGATGTGTTCAGGACCATAGAGAGCACCTAAGGTTAGATGTACAGATAAACAAAATGGAACGTTGGAAGCTTGATACGTATGAGAGGATAGCAACTTGATGACGCGGTTGAAAGATAAGAATTAAATTCATTTAATCAAGTGAAAGTGATGCCATGGTACAAATGAAGTAGTGATAACAAACTATGGATGGACGGGCATTAGTCAAGTTTATACTTGATGGAACGCCGTGTGCGATGAAAGTCGCACGCACGGTGTGAAGTGGGGGAAAAGATAGCGATAATATCAAATTCTTACCTATCACTATATGGAATATGTGCAACAACAATTTTATATCGTGCTTTATTAAATCTTAAGCTTAAATGTGGATATTATATTCCAAATCGTTTTAATGAAGGATATGGATTACATGTGGAAACAGTAGAAAAAGCTTATCAAAAAGGATATTCCTTAATTATAACGGTTGATAATGGAGTTAAAGCTTTTGAGGGATTAAAAAAAGCTAAAGAACTAGGAATTGATGTAATTGTAAGTGATCACCATGACTATGATGAAAAAGTAGATTGTTCTTGCTTTTTACATAGTTTTGAAATGGGTGAAGATTATAAGTACTATAGTGGAGCAGCGATTGCTTTAAGTATTGCTAGAGCATTAAAAGTAGCAACTAAAGATGATGTGGTTTTAGCTTGTATTGCTTTATTAGCTGATGTTATGCAATTAAAAAAAGAAACTAGAGTAATTGTGAAATATGGTATTAAATATCTAAATGAAGGATGTTGTTTACCAATTCAATGTTTACCATTACAAAAAATTAAAGTTTGGAATGAAGAAGTTATAGCTTTTCAAGTAATACCTAAGATTAATTGTATGGGACGATTAGCTGATCGCTCTAATGTGAATACAATGGTTCGTTATTTACTATGTAATGATTATGCAACGATTAATGATTTTGCGAAACAAGTAGCTAAATTAAATGATGATCGTAAGTTATTAAGTAATGAAATGTATCAAAAAGCTAAAAGTTTAGTTAAAGATGAATATGGTTTTCAATTATTATTTGATGATTCATTTCATGAAGGAATTGTTGGTTTAGTAGCTAATCGTTTATGCCAAGAATATCAAAAACCAGTAATGGTTGCTAGTGTGCATCAAAACTGTTTTAAAGGAAGTATTCGTAGTGATGGTTCAATTGATTTACGTAACTTTTTTGATGATTTTAAAGATAATTTAGAAGCATATGGTGGTCATGAAAAAGCAGCAGGAATTTCGATTACTATTGATAATAAACAAAAAATTCAAGATTATGTAAATAGTAAAATGATAAATGGTAATTATCATTATGTAGCAAGTTATGATGTAATTGATTTAGATATTAATAAACTTTCGATTGAAGATGTTATGAGTTTAGATGAATTAAGACCTTATGGTGAAGGTTTTAGTGAACCATTATTTATCTTTCGTAATGTTGAAGTTAAAACATGTAAAGCAATGGGGCAAAATGCACATACTAAATGGAATATTAATAATCAAATTGAAGCAATTTTATTTAATAGTAAAGCTTTTTTAGATCATCGAGATGATGCGAAATATACTTTTATTGGTAATATTTCTATTAATGAATTTAGAGGAGTAAAGAAGATTTCAATCAAAGTGAAAGAATATCAATTTTTATGAAAATAATTGCTTTTTAATTGAAATATAATGCAATTATTTTGTAACTTTGTTATAATATTAGGTATATGAATAGATTATTTATGGAGGAAATAACAATGAACTATGAACATTATATTGAAACAATTCCTGATTTTCCATCACAAGGAGTTTTATTTAGAGATATTACACCATTATTAGCTGATGGTGATGCATTTAGTAGTGCATGTAAAGAATTAGCCGATTTTGCTTCTAAAGTTGGTGCTGATGTTATTGTTGGACCTGAATCAAGAGGGTTTATTTTCGGTAGTGCTGTAGCTGCGATGTTGAACAAAGGATTTGTTCCTGTTCGTAAACCGGGGAAATTACCTCGTGAAACCAAAAGTGTTTCTTATGATTTAGAATATGGAAGCAATGAATTACACATGCATCTTGATGCAATTAAACCAGGACAAAAAGTTGTTATTTTAGATGACTTATTAGCTACTGGTGGTACAATTAATGCAACAATTGAACTAATTAAACATTTAGGTGGGGAAGTTGTTGGTTGTGGATTCATGATTGAATTAAATGATTTAAAAGGTCGTGAATTATTAAAAGATGTGGAAGTAATTTCTTTATTACAATATTAATTTATTTGCTTAGGGGGTGAAGATGTATGGTAAGAAGTAATGTCGTTGATTTTGAAGGTTTAATGGAAGAAGTACAACTATATATTAAACGTAAAGAAAATCTAGAATTAATTGAAAAAGCGTATTATTATGCATTAGAACACCATGAAGGACAATTTCGTAAAAGTGGTGAACCATACATTATTCACGCTATTCAAGTTGGTTATATTTTAGCTATGTTAAGAACTGGTCCGACAACGATTGCGGCTGGTTTATTACATGATGTTGTTGAAGATTGTAATGTTACATCCCAACAAATTGCGGATGATTTTAATGAAGAAATCGCTAAGTTAGTTGAAGCAGTTACTAAAATTGGGGCTTTAAAATTTCAAGATGAAGAAGAATATTTAGCTAGTAATCATCGTAAGATTTTTATTGCGATGGCTAAAGATGTCCGGGTTATTATTATTAAGTTAGCTGACCGTTTACATAATATGCGTACCCTACAATATATGAAACCGGAAAAGCAAAAGAAAATATCATCAGAAACTTTAGAAGTATATGCACCAATTGCTCATCGCTTAGGGATTAGTGATATTAAAAATGAATTGGAAGATCTATGTTTCCAATATTTAAAACCGGAAAAATATTATGAAATAGCTCATTTAGTTGAAAAACGTAAAAGTGAACGTGATGAGCAAGTTCAAAATATGATTAGTGAAATATCTGATTTATTAGATCAACATAATATTTCATATCGTATTTTTGGTCGTAGTAAACACTTATATAGTATTTATAAGAAAATGACTACTAAAAATAAACGTTTTGAAGAAATTCTTGACTTGTTAGCTATTAGGGTTGTAACTAATAATATTCCTGCATGTTATGAAATTTTAGGTTATATTCATGCGAAATATCGTTTGGTAATTGGTCGATTTAAAGATTATATTGCAATGCCTAAAATGAATATGTATCAATCATTACATACAACTGTTGTGAATGAGGAAGGTAATATTTTTGAAGTACAAATTCGTACTGAAGAAATGGATGATATTGCAGAACGTGGGATTGCGGCCCATTGGCGTTATAAAGAAAATCAATATGGTGGTCGTGAATTTGAACAACGTGAAATTGAAGAACAATTACATTGGTTTAAAGATTTCTCTTTAATGAGTGATGAAGCTAATGATAATGCGAAAGAATATATGGATTTATTACAACGTGATATTTTTGAAGCCAATGTTTATGTCATGTCACCAAAAGGAAGAGTTATTGCTTTACCTAATGGTTCTACTCCTATTGATTTTGCTTATCGTATTCATACTGAAGTAGGTCATCAAACTGTTGGAGCAACGATTAATGGGGTCTTAGTACCTTTAAATACGCGCTTGAAAACCGGTGATGTTGTTAATATACGAACAAGTAAACAAAGTAATGGACCAAGTGAAGATTGGTTGAAATTTGTTAAGAGTAATCATGCACGTAATAAAATCCGTGCTTTCTTCCAAAAACAAGAACAAGTTGAACGTTCTTCAATTATTAAAAAAGGTGAAGATGTATTAAAAGATGAATTTAAACGTCGTGCTCTTGATTATGATAATTTAGTTGATCCTAAAAAATTAGATCAAGTAGCTTCGGCTTTAAGTTATACTAGTGGTAATGATTTACTTTATGCAATTGGTGCTAAACAAATATCGATTATTGCAGTTATTGAGCGTTTAGCTAAACATAAAGCAAGTATTCCAATTAATAATCAAGAACTTATTAATATGTTTAATCGTCAAGATCGTAAACGTAAAGTAAGTGATTGTGGAATTATTGTTGATGGTATTGATACAATGAAAATATCATTAGCCCCTTGTTGTGCCCCTGTACCTGGTGATGAGGTAGTTGGTTATATTTCCAAGGGTAGTGGAGTAAAAGTTCATCGTGTTGATTGCCATAACGTAATGAATCAAAAGAAACGTTTAATTGAAGTTAAATGGGATGAAAATTTAACGCAAAAAACATATGAAGTTAAATTAATAGTAAGAGCAAGTGATCGTAACTTCTTATTAAGTGATATTGTTACGGTTGTATCTCAATGTAAAGCTGGTTTACATCATATTGAATCATCGTTAGATGCGGAGCATTTAATATGTATTACAAAAATGACTGCGGTTGTAAATGATGCAGCTCATTTAAAAGTATTAATGTCTAATTTAAAGAAAGTAAATAGTGTTCAAATTGTTGAACGTATTATTCAATAGAGGGGTGATTTAATGACCTTAACCATTCGTAAAGCGGTTGAAAGTGACATTAAAGATATTTGTCAAATGTATATTGAACGTGTTAACTATAATGATGCTCATGGTATTCATCAATGGAATTTAAGTGATGTAACTTGGGAAGAATTTAGTAAATTATATACGATTGATGATTATTATGTTTGTTTAATCGATAATGAAGTCGCTGGAGGAATGTTTTTAGTTGATGTAGATACTCTGTATTGGCCTAATGAAGTTAAAGGTGCTGCATTATATTTACATAAAATATGTGTTCATCCTAAATTTAGTAAACAAGGAGTCTCTGATGCTTTAATTGAATATTTTAAAGATCATGCGAAAAAAGCAGGTTATCCTTGTGCTCGTTTAGATGTTAGAGCTCATAAAACTAAACTAAGACAAATGTATGAACGTCATGATTTTATCTTTGTTATGAAAGAACAAGTTGTACCAGAATTTGAAACTGCTTTATATCATTATGTTTTTTAAATAAAATTATCTAAGTGAATTTCTAGCTTTATAAAAGAAATTCACTTTTTTTTACGCATAAACATCATTCGACATAATCTATCATTTTACTATGATATATTTCCATTAGAAGTTAAATAAGTCATTGTGAGAAAGGAAGGGAATGAACATGACATTTAAAAGATTATGTGCAATGCTTATGCTTTCAGCCTTAATGATGGGGCAATGTGGAGAATTTGTGGTAAGAGCTAATAACTCTTTCCAAGCTAACCTTGAGGTTAACGAAACAAAGGCGGATGAATTATTCGTCGATAAAACATTCACTAAATTAAAAGAGGGGGTAACACAAAGTAAAATTAATTCATTAAAGCAAGAAGCAGAAAAACTTAGTGATGGTTTAGTAAAAACCGAAACCATGGTTAGATTGAACCATGCGGAATCATTACTACAAGAATTTACTTTTAAAGGATTAGGTGATGGTGTATTTGCAACTTTTGTATATTATGCCGATGGAAGTAACCAAGGATTTTTCACAACACGTAATGGACAACCACATAGTTACATTAGTGGGGATTATCTAACATTTGTTATTAAAGATGATAAAGGTAATGAAGTATTTAAGAAAGAATTAAAAGGAAATGTTAGTAATAGTTTTAAAGTAGATGAAGTAACTTTAAAAGAAGGTTATTCTTTAATTATTAATAAAACTGAACCAAATCGTTTTGATGTAAATCATGAAAAGTTAAAATTCAACAATTATAACCCATATGAATATATTGTTCGTGATAATCAATTAGTACGTATTCATGATCAAAATCGTTATTATGATATTAAAAATAGTGATGATGAATTAATTGCTACCTTAAAAGTTGATTATAATGCAAATCAAGTTTTCTTTGAAACATTTGCTAATGAAAATAGTAAAGTTCAACAAAAAATCGTAATTAAAGATGTTAATGGTAAAGTATTATTAGATAAAGAATTAAAAGGAAATACTAAAGCTAGTAGTGAAGTAATTGATTTTAGAAATAATACAACAATTGATTTTGATGGTAATGCTAATATTGTAGCAAGTGATGATTTAAAAGCTAATGATCCTAGTTTTAGAAGTAGTCAAGAAGTTAATGCTTTAGTTATTAATCGTGATAATGTCTACAATAAAACAAGTTTAGCTGCTGATTACAATGAAGTATATGCTAAAAGTTTTGAAAAAATGATTGGAAAAGAAAATTTAGAAGAATTCACAAAAGAAAGTAGTCAACATGCTGATTTAGTAAAATTCTTATATGAAAGTGATGAAGCTATTCCATTATTTATGAGTGCAGGTAATGCTAGTGATAAACGTAATGGTACAATGACTCATTTTGGTTATTCAAACTGCTTATTTAGTGTAAAAAATGAGTTAGAAGCTTTAGATATCTTAGCTAAGATTATTGATGCGAATAAAGATGCTAAAAGCGGGATTAATTTAAAGATTGCAATTGCGATTGCTAAGGAATTTACTTGTGGAATGGGAACATGGTTACAAAATAAAGATTTAGATCCATTAACTCGTTATAAAACATTTGCGAAAAGTTATGCTGATGGTAAATTATTAGCTGATTTTGAATTATTACAAGTAAGTGATATGCGTAATGTTGTTAATGTATTAATTCCTGATGATGAAATTGAATGGTTAAGAAATTATATGGAAGAAAAACACCCTCAAATGATTAAACGTGGTCAAATTGAGCGAGGATTTTCATTACTAGTATATCGTGATAAAAATCCTGAAACAGGTGCTAGTATTCATGGTCCTAACTTCTATGGTGAAAATCCAACAATTGAAGAAGTATTAAAATTTGTTGGAGTTTGTGGGACAATGTCTAAATTCTCTGCTACTTTAGCTCAAATTTATGGAATTCCAGCTTTCGCAGTTGGTCAACCAGGACATTGTGCTTATCAATTCTTAAATAGTAACTTTGAATATTCATTAGGATATGATGTGGGAGGATGGAAGAGCTGTGGTAATTATAACTCAACTTTACCTTATCTAAAATTACACTTATATTTTGATGATAATAATGAATTATATAAACAAAGTGAATACTATCGTCATAAAGGTTTAATTAGTGAAAATCAAAAAGAAAAAGAGAATTATTTATATTTAGCTATGGGTATTATGTTATATAACTATCAAGCATGGGAAGATTATTTAGCGTGTGTTAGTGATGATGTTAAAGAATATAACCGTATGTGTGAACAAGCTAAAGAAATCTTTAAAGATTATCCCGTAATTGTTGAACGATTAACTAATCAAAACTTAAAAGATAA
>CAZQJH010000034.1:0-13418 GCA_964593515.1 uncultured Erysipelotrichaceae bacterium | reverse complement strand
ACATAAAGATGATATTAAATATATTATCAATCAAGATCAAATTAGTAATAAAACTTATTATCAAATTAAATTTGATGCCAATGGTGGTTTATATCCTAATGATCAACCATCAGTTACGATGGAAGTCTTAGATGGTCAAATTCCTCATGTAATTGCGCCTAGTTTAGCTCATAACTTCTTTATCGGTTATCAAGAAGATATTAGTAAAGCTAGTGAAGATAAAACTTATTATGCTAATTATTTACCAATTACTAATATTGAACTTAAACATAAACCACAAACTACTTATACTTTAAATGAATCATTAAACTTAAATAATGCTTCTTTATTAATTACTTTAAGTGATGAAAGTCAACATGAAGTTATGCTCACAACCAATATGATTACTAATTTTGATAGTAAAAAAGTAGGTAACTATGATTTAAAAATTGAATATGCTAATGAAATCATCGATTTACCAATTGAAATAGTGGAAAGTAAAGATGATGTTGCAACTAACTTAGTTATTCAAGCTAGTGAAATGATTGCGAATTATTCGCAAGCTAGTTTTACTAATGAAATCATTAATGAATTTCAAACTTATAAAACTAATTTAAATAAACTAGATGAAAATCCTTTAAGTATTGATGTTATTAGAGCTTTAGATCGTCTAGCAATGAATACCTTAAAAACAAGATATTCCGTAATTATCGATGATAATACTTATGACTTACAAGTATCTGGTTTAGCTTTGGCAATTGATGATAATCCGCAATGGTTCCATAAGTATATGCCAAAAACAATTAAAATCAACTTAACTAATAACCAAGATAAAACCCCTTATCAAAGTATTTGTGATGCGAATAGTTTACGTTTAGATGATGTTATTAATATCGATGGAAAGGTTGATTTTGATGATTACAATCCTAGTTTAGAAGTAGTTTATTCACTTAAAAAACCTAAAGATAGTGAAAATCGTTTATATCAAGTATTAGTTATTGATGAAAATGGGGATATTATTCAAATACCTACTTATCAAAGTGAAAACCGTATTTTATTTAAAGGAACTAAAGGTAAATATGCTTTATGTAGTATTGAAGTAAAAGGTTTAGAAGGTGGATTTGATTTTACCGAAGTAAACTTTATTGGACATAATGGTAAAGACTATATCTTTGAACGTATTTATTTACCAGCTATTGGTATCGGTATTGTTATTGCCAGTATTGTCTTAATCATTGTAATATGTATTATTCGAAAATTTAGAAAGCGAGGATAAATATGTTAAGAAAAGATATTGAAGAACAATATAAATGGGATTTAGCCCATATGTATCCAAATATGGATCGTTTTATGGAAGATGTTGAAATTGTTGAAACAACTATCGAACAATTAGTTGCTAGTAAGGATAGCTTTTATTTAAATGAAGATAACTTTTATGCTTTCCTATTAAATTTAGAAACTAAAAAAGTTAAATTAGATGCTTTATGTGCTTTTGCCTCAATGATTAATGATGTTGAAAGTGAAGATAGTACTGCTAATAAATACCTAGCAATAGCTAATGCACTTGAAGCTAAAAATAATACTAAATGTGGCTTTATTCCTTTAGTTTGTATGCAACATGAAGTTGAAATCAAAACATATCTACAAAGTGAAAGATGTCAAGATTTTACTTATCAAATAAATGAAATCTTACGTTATGCGCCACATCACTTAGATGAAAAGCAAGAAGATATGCTTAATGCGATGAAAGAATTAATGCAAGCTCCAAGTAATACTTACTTCTCTTTCCGCCTTAATTTTAAAGATGTTGAAGTTAATGGGCAAAAAGAATTCTTAAATGGAGGTAACTACCATAAATTCTTATTAAATCCAGATGCTAACGTTCGTAAACAAGCTTTTGAAAACTATGTTGGTGAATATAAAAATTATGAAAATGTTTTTGCTAATTTACTAACTACGCATGCTAAAGGACAAATTTTAAATGCTCAATATCGTCATTACAACAGTGCTTTACAAGCTTCATTATTTGATGATGGGGTTGATGAACAATTATTCAATTTAGTTTTAAAAATGGGTAATGAGAAATATCTTGATTATGTTCATGAATACTTCCAATTACGTAAAGATGTTTTAAAAATGGATGAACAACATATTTATGATATTTATGTACCTATGGTGGAAAGTGTTGATTTAAAATTCAACGTTGATGAAGGTTTCAATATCTTAAAACAAGCTTTAAAACCTCTTGGTGATGATTATATCGCCATGTTAGATGTTGCTAGAGAACAACGTTGGATTGATTTCTATCCACATGATAAAAAACGTAGTGGAGCTTATTCATTTGGAACTTATGGAAATTATCCATATATCTTATTAAATTACAATGAATCATTTGATTCATTAAGTACTTTAGCCCACGAATTTGGTCATTCAATGCATTCATACTATAGTGATCAAAACAATCGTGGAATGAATGCTGCTTATCAAATCTTTGTTGCGGAAGCTGCTTCAACCGTAAATGAATTATTATTAAGTGATTACATGTTGAAACATTGTGAAGATAAAAAGACTAAAGCTTATTTAATTGCTCAATTATTAGATACTTTAGTTGGTACTTTATATCGTCAAACAATGTATGCTAAATTTGAAGCTGATTTACATGATAAATTAGCTAATGGTGAAGCTTTATCTAGTAAAGAAATTAGTGATTTATTCTTAACTTTAAATAAAAACTATTATGGTGATGGCGTAGTAGTTGATGATTTACAAGCTTATCAATGTTATGCTATTCCTCACTTCTATTATAACTTCTATGTTTATAAATATACTTTAGGAATGAGTGTTGCCATTGCTTTTAGTAAACAAATCTTAAGTGGTAATGCTAAAGACTTTAAATATTTCTTAACTAGAGGTGGAAGTACTTCCCCACTACAATCATTTATTGATTCTAATGTAGATCCTTCTCAAGAAGCTATCTTTGATGATGCCTTTAATTACTTTAAAGAATTACTTGATGAATTAAAAGCCTTATTACAATAAAAAAAAGTTGCACTATAAATTGTAGTGCAACTTTTTTAATAGTTAAATTGGTCAAAATATTCCATATTTTCTAAAACCGAAATATCATCAATAGGATTATCAACTAATCGTAAATATTGAAGATTATTTAATCCTTCTAATGGTGTAACATCGGTTACATAATTAGCTTTAAGACTTAATGAAGCTAATTCAATTAAATTAGATAATGGTTCTAAATCATATACCCCATTATGATCTAAACGTAAAGCAGTAAGATTAACTAATTTAGTTAATGGTTTGATATCCACAATAACATTATTATATAAATCTACATTACTTAAACGAATTAAATTACTTAATGGTGTAATATCACAGATATTATTATAAGCTAAACCAAGTGATTCTAAATGAACCATATCTGATAAACAAGTAATATCTTTAATATCATTATGACCAACATCTAAAGTATTAATCTTATCATGACCTTTTAATACCTCAATACTTTGAATACGATTATTATATAAACGTAAAATCTCAATATTATTTAGATCTTTTAAGAAATCAATATTAGATAAATAACAATTACTTCCATTAAAACATTGTAACTTATGTAAATTACTTAATGCTTCTTCATGCTCTATAACATTATCACTAATATCTAAACGCTCTAAGTTTTTTAAATTACATAATAAACGAGCATCTTTAAAATCACATTCAACCATTCTTAATTCTTTTAAATTCTTTAATTTTGTTAAGAAAGAAAAATCATCAATATGATTATAAGAAATTTCTAAACATTCTAAATTAGGGAACTGTTCAAGAATTGATAAATCTTTTAAGTATTGGTTATTAGCTAAATTTAAGCTTTTTAATGTATTTCGGCAATATTGTAAAGGACTTAAATCATCAAATAAATTCATTGATAAATCTAATACTTCTAAGTTTTTTAAATAATTAATATCCGAAATATTATATAACCACATTTTATTCATGTGTAATTCTTTTAAATTTTTTAATGTACCTAAAATACTTAAAGGGAATGGTCCATTTTCAATACCTACATATAAAGTATTAATATTTCTTGCTTGTTCTAAGTGAACTAAGTTATCTACTTTACTACGTTCCAAATTTAAAACTTCTAAATGAATCATTCCAGCTACTGCAGAAATATCCATCGTATATAAATTATTACGAGAAATATCTAAATATTTAAGATTACGATAATTACGTAAAGCTTGAATATCACGTAACATATTTTTTGATAAATCAACATATTCAACTTCCATTAAATCTTTAATTGGGTCAATATCTTCAATCATATTTCCACATAAATCTAAATATTTTAAATTAGTGGCATATTCTAAACCATTTAAACAAACTATTTCTTTTCTAACTGCTGTAAGCGATGTTAGCTTCAACATTTCTTCTTCATTAATATTGTCTTCTTCAATTGATAAAGTTGTGGCAATAGCCTTTCTTAATGCATCATCTTTCACCAACATAACATTACCTCCATTCACTGTATATTATAACTCATTTTGAATAATATTGAAATCGCTATCTTTATATTTTTTTAACACAAAAAATATTTGACAGGTTAAAATGTAAGTGGTATTCTAAATTATGATAAATAGCTTTACACTTATGATTTCTTTTTAGCAGTATAATAATAATCTTATATTACTTATCATGGAATTATATCATTGCAGTTATTTATTCTGTGTAAGGGAGGTAAAACAAATGAGTACAGGAAAAGTAAAGTGGTTTAATGCCGAAAAAGGTTATGGTTTCATCACTGGTGAAGATGGAAAAGACATTTTCGTACATTACTCAAGTATCCAAGCTGATGGATACCGCACATTAAATGAAAATGATAACGTTACTTTCGATGTTATTGAAGGTGATCGTGGTCAACAAGCTAGTAATGTTAAAGTTGTTAGCGAATAATGTGTTATACTAGAGATTGAATAATCAATCTCTAGTATTCTTACTTATGTTAAATTTAGTTGAAACATATGTTGAGAATGTTCTCGCTCAAATAATTGATTCTAGACTCAAACAACGAGCTTATTCTCATACATATAGTGTAACTAGTTTTGCCTGTTCATTAGCTTTAAAACGCCACCTAAACATTGAAATCATGATGAGTATTAGTTTATTACACGATATAGCTTTATATGAAGAAAATTGCAGACATCAAATACATGCTAAACGTAGTAGTGAAATTGCTTATAATTTATTAAAAGATGTCTGTGATCAAACAACCTTAAACATTATTGTGGAAGCAATTGCTAATCATAGCAACAAAGATGTAAATTATGATGATAAATATAGTCAAACATTAATTGATGCTGATATTTTAGCTCATTATTATATTGATCATCAAACTCATGACAAATTAACAGAACTAATTGATAATTATAAATAAAAACCTTCGGTTAAATCCGAAGGTTTTTGTTATTTCAACACTACTACTTTATCTCTAGTAATATCTTTAATGCTTTTACATCCACACATTGCCATTGCTTCTTTAAGTTCTAATTGTAACTTTTCAAAGTAAATCTTTAAACCTTGAGCTCCTCCACCAATAATGGCATGTGATACCGGACGACCAATTAAAACCCCATCAGCTCCTAATGCTAAAGCTTTAAAAATATCATTTCCACTTCTAAATCCACCATCAACAAAGATTTTCATCTTACCTTGACATACTTCAACAATTTCTTCTAAAACTTCAATTCCAGCTAAACTATCATCTAAAACACGTCCTCCATGATTAGATACAATAATTCCATCAGCATTAGCCGCTAAAGCTTTTAAAGCCCCTTGTTTAGACATAATTCCCTTAACAATAAATGGTACTTTACAAGTATCTTTAATTTCTTTTAAATCTTCTACACTTTTAAAACCGACTGGAGTTGCACTATTGCGTAAATTAGTTAATCCACTAGCATCAACATCACTAGCAATCGCATATAAATTAGCTGCATTAGCTTCATCAATACGCCATTTCATATTAGGATAATCCCAAGGTTTAATTGTAGCTACCCCTTTACCACCATGTTGAATTAAAACTTCTAATGGATCTTTAAACATATGATCATACATCCCATCACCACTAAAAGCAACTGTATTAGCTAATTCACAACCTTCAACTAAAGCTTTAGTATAATCTAAATCACTCATCTTCGCCCCATAATTTTGTTCAATCCCACTAATTGGTGCTCCATATACCGGTAAAGATACTTCATGACCAAAAAAATCACTACTTGTATCAATATCTTCATTAGTAACAATGGTATCCATTACTAATTTAATCTTTTGTAATGCTTCATAATTACGTACAAAACTAGAACCACTTCCCTTACCACCAGGTCCAGGAGTTTCTCCTTTACAAGCATTACCATTACATACCTTACAACAACGACACTTATTACATTTAGCTCTTGCTGCAGTATATACTTCATCCCACGTTTGCATAATAACCTCCTTGAAAAAAAAGACTGATGAAATTCATCAGTCATTTCATTTACTAAACAATTAATTTTCTAAATTATAACTTAATAAGCTTAATTATTCAAGTTCTAATCCACCTGTATATAATTGATAGTATTTACCTTTTTCATTCATTAATTTATCATGGTCACCACGTTCAATAATACGTCCATTTTCCATAACCATAATAACTTGGGAGTTTTTAATGGTTGATAAACGGTGAGCAATAACAAATACCGTACGACCTTCCATTAATTTATCTAATCCATCTTGAACTAATTTTTCCGTACGTGAGTCAATTGAAGAAGTTGCTTCATCTAAAATAAGTACTGGTGAATTAGCTAAAGCAGCCCTTGCAATACTTAATAATTGACGTTGTCCTTGTGATAATGAACTTCCATCATGACTTAATTGTGTATCATAACCATGTTCTAAATGTTTAATAAATTGATGAGCATTAGCTAATTTAGCAGCTGCAATAACTTCATCCATACTCGCATCTTTTTTCGCATAACGAATATTATCAGCAATTGTTCCTGTAAATAAGTGAGTATCTTGTAAAACAATTCCTAAAGAACGACGTAAATCATCTTTCTTAATTAATTTCACATCAATTCCATCATAAGTAATACTTCCACTTTGAATATCATAGAAACGATTAATTAAGTTAGTAATAGTTGTTTTACCAGCCCCAGTAGCTCCAACAAAAGCCACCTTTTGACCTTGTTCAGCATATAAGTTAATATCATGTAAGATTTGTTTATTTTCATTATATCCAAAGTTAACATCATGGAATTCAACCTTACCTACTAATGGTACATATTCAACTTGACCATTATCACGTGGATGACACCAAGCCCACATATTAGTACATTCTTCACAGGCTACTAGTTTACCATCTACTTCTTTTACATTAGTTAAAGTAACTTTACCTTCATCGATTTCAACTTCTTCATCCATTAAAGCAAAGATACGTTTAGCCCCAGCTGCTCCCATAATAATAAAGTTAATTTGTTGCGAGATTTGCGTAATTGGTTGGTTAAATGAACGGTTTAATTGTAAGAACGAAGCTAAAGCTCCTAAAGTTAAACCACCAATCCCATTAATAGCTAATAAACCTCCAATAAAAGCAGTTAATACATAAGAAATATTTCCTAAGTTACCCATAATCGGCATTAAGATATTTCCATACATATTAGCTTTATATGCACTTTCACATAAATCTTCATTAATTTCATGGAAATGATTGATAGCTTTTTCTTCATAGTTAAATACTTTAACTACTTTAGTACCTTCCATCATTTCTTCAATATATCCATTTACTTTACCTAAATTAGCTTGTTGTTTACTAAAGTAATAACCACTCTTCTTACCAATAACGCCAATTACTTTACGCATTACAAAAACCATTAAAATAACAATAATCGTTAAGTATAATGATAAGAAACACATTGAACAAAATACTGATACTACACTAATACATGAAGAAATTAATTGCGGTAAACTTTGCGAAATAACTTGTCTTAAAGTATCAATATCATTAGTATATACTGACATAATATCTCCATGATTATGTGTATCAAAGTATTTAATTGGTAAACCTTGCATATGATCAAAGACATCATCACGTAAACCTTTTAATGTCCCTTGAGTTACATTAACTAAAATAAAGTTAAATAAGAAACTAGATAAAGCTCCACTTAAGTAAATTAAAGCCATAACTGCTAAAGCTTTAATTAAAGGAGTAAAATCATGAGTAGCTGAATTAATTACCATTGGAATATATTTATCAATTAATTCCATTAGGAATAATGAACCTATCGTAGTTGTAATTGATGAAATAAAGATAAAAATAACAACAAATAAACAAGCAAGTTTATATTTCTTTAAAACATAAGCAAATAATCTTTTTAAGATGGTTAATGCTTCTTTAGGATTCATATTTGCTCTTCCTTGTGGACCTCTTCTTGGTGGCATCTTAATCTTCCTCCTTTTTATCATTAACTTGAGTATAATATACTTCTTGATAAATCTTATTAGATTTTAATAAGGCTTGCGGTGTATCAAAACCATCAACTTTACCATCATCTAAAATTAAAATACGATCTGCATTTTCAATTGATGAAATACGTTGAGAAATAATAATTTTAGTCATATCTTTTAATTCTTCATTAAATGCTTTACGAATACTTGCATCAGTTTTCGTATCTACTGCACTAGTTGAATCATCTAAAATCATAATTTTTGGTTGTTTTAATAACGCACGAGCAATACATAAACGTTGTTTTTGTCCCCCAGAAACATTACTTCCACCTTGTTCAATATGTGTTTCATATCCATTAGGGAATTGTTCGATAAACTCATGCGCTTGCGCTTGACGACAAACTGTTTCAATTTCTTCTCTAGTCGCATCTTCTTTACCCCAACGTAAGTTTTCTTCAATACTTCCACTAAATAAAACATTCTTTTGTAAGACCATGGCTACTTGATCACGTAATACTTTTAAATCATAATCTTTAACATTTTTACCCCCAACATATAATGTTCCTTCACTAACATCATATAAACGAGCAATTAATTGTACTAAAGAAGTCTTACCACTACCAGTACTAGCTAAAATACCAATTGTTTCTCCACTTTTAATTTCAATATTAATATCTTGAAGTACAGCTTCTTGAGCATCTTCACTATAGTTAAATGAAACATGGTCAAATTTAATTGAACCATCACTTACTTCCATAATCGCATTATCTCTAGAAGTAATATCAATTTCTTCTTCAAATACTTGACTAATACGACGAATTGAAGGAAGTGACATAACAACCATAATTAATACCATTGATAACATCATTAAAGCCATTAAAATATTTGTTGTATAAGTAAGCATTGACATTAATTTACCAGTTGTCATCGTCCCTACAACAATTTCTCTAGCTCCTAAATAAGAAATAACCATAATACATCCATAAGTACATAATTGCATAATAGGATTATTTAAAATAGATAAACGTTCAGCTTTTTTACTTAAGTTAGAAATTGCCGAAGTTGCTAAATGTAATTTTTCTTTTTCATCTTCTTCTTTTACATATGCTTTAACTACACGCATATTAGTAATATTTTCTTGTAATGAAGCATTTAATGCATCATATTTATCAAACATTTGAGAGAAATATTTATAAGCAAATTTAAAAATAATTCCAATTGATAATGCTAAGATAAGTGCTGCAACAATATAAGTACAAGCTAATCTAGCATTAATATTAATTGTCATAATCATTGCCATCACTAAAATCATTGGTGCTCTTACACAAGTACGAATAACCATTTGATAAGCATTTTGCACATTTGTTACATCACTCATTAAACGTGTAATTAAACCAGCTGTTGAGAAATGATCAACATTTTTAAATGAGAATTTTTGTACTTTTTCAAACATAGCATTACGTAAATTTTTAGCTAATCCTGTTGAAGCATATGCTGCATATTTAGCTGATAACATCCCACAAGCAAGTGAAGCAAAGGCACATACTAACATTACTAAACCTAACTTCACAATAATACTCATGTCCCCCTTAGTAACTCCTTCATCGATAATAAAAGACATTAAGAATGGTAAAGAAATTTCTAGAATAACTTCACCAATCATAAACAAAGGACTTAATAAGGAACTTTTTTTGTATTCTTTTAATTCACTTAAAATTCTTTTGATTTTTTTCCACATACTTTTTTCCCTCCTATATATTCCTGCATTAATTTTTCTAATAAACTTGTAAATAGTTTAGCTTCTTCCTCATCAAAACAAGCTAAAATCTTATTACTACATAATTCAAAACCATTTTTAAGTTTTTTATCAAGTTTTTTAGCTTCTTCACTCAACATAATATATTTTTTCCGTCCATCATCTTGACTAGCAATACGTTCAATTAAACCTTTACTTTGTAAACGATCTAAAATACCACTAACGGTTGGATTAGAAATACCAAATTGTTTTTCAATATCACGTTGGGTTACTTCCATGTGTCGCTTATTTGCTTTTAGTAAATAAATAAGGACAAAACCTTGACTAGCTGTTAATCCATGTTGTTTAAATAATTCATTTAAATCATGTTCATGGGTAGCAGCAACTTGTTTAATCATATAACCTACTGACTTCAATTTTAATCACCCGCTTTACATAGCACGCTATATATTTTATGCTTTTTATTTATGTTGTCAATACTTATTCCGTAACTTTTTTAATGTAAGCGCATAAAATAAATTGGAGGCAAATAATGAACATATTCACAATCACAACCTTAGATGAAAAGCAACATTTCTTAAGTAATGTGGAAATAACCTTAAGATATCATAATCAAAACCAAGTTGCTTATAGTAACGAACAAGGAGTAACTATTTTTACCTTTGAAACCCAATCTTCATTATATGAAACAGCATCAATTCGTATTGAAAAAACTGGTTACCAACAAAAATCAATTTATGGTTTACAATTTTTTAAAGATATCGATAGTTATTTAAAAGTAACTCTTATTCAAGATCCTTTCTTAAAAGAAGAAAGTATTATTCCCCCACATCAATTAGATTTGGAGTAAGCTTATGTTGAATGAAATAATTATTCCCACAACTATCATCGTTCATTTAGGTAAACCTGATGAACCAAGTGAAAATCTAACGATTGATTTTAAAGAATATTTAAAAAATGTATGTAGTAGTGAAATATATCCTACTTGGTCTAATGAATGTTTAAAAGCTAATGCTTATGCACAAAGTTCATTAGTCTTAAATCGAATCTATACTCAATGGTATCCTAGTCGTGGTTATGATTTTGATATAACTAATTCAACTAGTTATGATCAAGCTTTTGTGAAAGATCGTAACATCTTTACCAATATTAGTGATATTATCGATGAAATCTTTACTTATTATTTAATCTTACCCTATCATTTAGAACCTTTCTTTGCCCAATATTGTGATGGTCGTAAAGCTAATTGTGAAGGAATGAAACAATGGGGTAGTGAAGATTTAGCCAATCGTGGCTATAATGCGATACAAATCTTAAGATATTATTATGGTGAAGTAATAAGCTTAAATCATAGTAATCAAATTATACCTATTCCTAATACCATTCCTAAACCAGCTTTAACTTTAGGTGATAATGATCCTAAAGTATTTACGATTCAAGAATTTTTAAATGGTATTAATGTAAATTATCCTAATATTCCTTTAATTTATCCAAGTAGTACCTATTTTGATGAAGATACTTTAAATAGTGTACTAGCTTTTCAAAATACTTTTAATTTAACTGCTGATGGAATTGTTGGTCAAAATACATGGTATCAAATATCTTATATTTTTTGTGCAGTAAGACGTTTAGCTCAATTAACTTCATTAGGCCGTTTACAAGGTTATTTTAGTGGTTTATGGGTAGGTAAAATCTTACGTAAGGGTGATCGTAATATGCAAGTATTTCAACTACAGTATTTTTTATCGATAATTGCTTTATACAACCCAAACATCCCTAATGTAAGCATCGATTCTTCTTTTGGTAATAATTTAGAAGCTAGTGTTATCGCTTTTCAAAATGAATATGGTTTAATTAGTGATGGTTTAGTTGGTGAAACTACTTGGAATACTATTTATGCTATATATTCAACCTACTAAAAAGGATTGTCTTAACGACAATCCTAATAGTTTTCTTTTCTGATTTCAAAGTAAGCTTGTGGATGATTACATACTGGACATACTTCAGGAGCTTTAGTTCCTACTACTACATGTCCACAATTACGACATTCCCAAATCTCAATACCGCTTTTTTCAAATACTTGCTTAGTTTCTACATTATTTAATAATGCACGATATCTTTCTTCATGCATTTTCTCAATTGCGGCTACTGCTCTAAATTGAGCTGCTAACTCTTCAAATCCTTCTTCTTGGGCTTCTTGAGCAAAACGATCATACATATCAGTCCATTCATAATTTTCTCCTGCAGCTGCTGCCGCTAAGTTTTGTGCTGTATCCCCAATTCCACCTAAAGCTTTAAGCCATAATTTCGCATGTTCTTTTTCATTATCCGCAGTTTGAAGGAATAAAGCAGCAATTTGTTCATATCCAGCTTTTTTAGCTACTGAAGCAAAGAAAGTATACTTATTTCTTGCTTGAGATTCCCCAGCAAAAGCTTCCCATAGATTTTTTTCTGTTTTAGTTCCAGCATATTTATTTGTCATATTAATCACCTTACCTTTCTTATGACCATAGATAGTATATGCTCTTTCTTTAATTATATTTTACTACTTTAAATTTAATTAAGCTATCATAATGCTCAAATTGTTTTTTAATCATTCTATGTTAGAATTATTAAACATTTAGGGGGGATATATTAATGAAGAAAACCTTATGGAGTCATGATTTCACAATCATAACTTTAGGAACTATAATTAGTGCAATCGGTGGAACAGCAATGACATTTGCTTTCTCCCTAGTTGTTTTTGATCAAACCAATTCAACCTTAGCAACTGGTCTTTTCTCGGCTTTATCCGTATTACCAGCTATCATTGTTCCTATTATTGCCTCACCATATATTGATGCTTTTGAACGTAAAAAATTCATTTATGGGATTGATGCTTTTAATGCTCTCTTATATTTTTTATTTACGTTATATTTATTTATCTTTGATTTTAATCTAATTATTTATTTAATCTTTTCATTAATGGTCGTATCAACCAACAGTATTTATCAATTAGCTTATACTTCATTATATCCTGATTTAATTCCCCAAGGTTTTGCGCAAAAAGGATATTCAATATCTAGTTTAATTTATCCAAGTGTTACAAGGTATGTGCGAAAAGCCCACTCCTTTAGGTGGGGGATGGATAGCACATTTATTTTATAATTTAATGTGTATGTTTATCTTGTTTTCGATACGTAATGTG
>CAZQJH010000033.1:0-13438 GCA_964593515.1 uncultured Erysipelotrichaceae bacterium | reverse complement strand
AGCACTACGAACATTTCCATTAGCCTCAACTGGCACGACACCCTTACCATTTGAAGCTGTACTAACCGACCTAGTCCACCAATCACCATAATCTTTTGATACTTTAAACCCATTGCTAAGTAGCGTTGCTGTTGGGCAAGCTCTACGAGAATCATCAGAATCAAAAAAACCACGTACTTCTTCGGCACTCAAGCAAAATACCTTATCAGATGTATTTTCCGAAGTAAGCATAAGTTGAATATTTGCTTGATCTTCGGTACTAAAAGCTTTTTCATAAAAATCTGTATTTAGCCATTCTCGCAAATAGCAATCTTCCCAATGATAAGAAGAACTATCAAATTCTCGCTTTTCTAAAATATATTCAGACAATAATAGAGTATAATCACCATTTTTCGCAAGAACTTTCCATTCTATCGGCTCAAGCCCATTTTCTTCATTACCATCCTGCTCATAGGCTCCCAAAATAACAGTATCCCCAATAGTAGCATTATCCATCATATATGAAGCACATTTTTCAGCAAGTTCTTGGCTTCGTTCATAGTCACCTAGCTTATTGAAAGTTGTATATGCAAGAACAAAGTTGTCATTTGCGGCATATAGGTTTGCCAGTGCATACCCTGCTTGCAATGAGTTTTCAAGCGAATCTTTATAGTCATTCAGTTCACAATAAATATCATAGGCTTGCAGATAATCCATATCATCATATGCAATACCTGCAATCTGATACTTACATTCAAGTACCTTTTCAGCAGAATCTTTATAACTACCATCCAATGCTAAAGATTCATAAATAGATAGCGCTTCTTTATAATTGCCCGCTCCCATTAATTCTTCTGCCTTTTTATAGTCAGAACTTTTACAACCTGTTAATGAACAAATTACTGCAACAACTAAAACCAACGCTCCAATTCTTTTTGTTGTTTTCATATACTCATTCCACCTCATCCTCAATATAATTTGATATTTTTATCCCAAAGGACTTTGCTAACTGCAATAATTTTTCTGTAGATGCATTTTCTACATCTGAATAACTTACTAAAGCAGCTCCAAAACCACCACCAAAGTATGCCCCTAAATATTCGTTTTTCAAATCTGCCCTTAGCTTTTCTACATTAATTTTCATAATTATATCCTATCCTATTAATAAAAATTCTTTTCCTTATTCTGCTTTGTATTGTATTTATATCGTATCATAGTTATTCGCAAAAATAAAGTATTTACAGAAAGCTTACTACTACTTGTATTATAAGGTGAAACTGGAATTAAGATAGTAGCTAATTAACTCCATATCCTAAATTAATTCCCTTTTATCTATATAAAAAAGAGCTAAATCGTTAGATTTAGCTATAATACTTCAATTGGTTTTCGCTCTTCTTTTAAATTATTAGTTTTAAGACTACGCTTAGTTAGTTCCGCATTCACCTCATCAAGACTAATATCTTTTTCCACCATTAAGACCATTAAATGATATAATAAATCACTTATTTCATTAATTTGATCTTCTTTACTTTGAACTAACGAAGCAATAACAACTTCACTACATTCTTCACTTAACTTTTTTAAAATCTTCTCACAACCTTTATCAAATAAATATGATGTATATGAACCAGGTTGTGGATTAGCTTTACGTTTTAGAGCTGTTTCATATAAAACTTTTAACTCTTGCATATTTCTTCACCTTCCATATTACGATAAAAACAAGTATAATGACCGCTATGACAAGCTACACCATCTTGTTTAACTAATAATAAGATTGTATCATTATCACAATCAATTCGCATCTCACATACATGTTGATAATGGCCACTAGTAGCTCCTTTAACCCATATTTCATTACGTGAGCGAGAGTAATAAGTTGCATATTTAGTTTCTAAAGTTAATTTTAAACTTGTTTCATTCATATAAGCTAACATTAATACTTCTTTACGATCAACATCTTGAACAATAACTGGTACTAAACCATTACCTTTACTAAAATCTACTTCAATCATATACGCATTGCCACTCCTTTACTAGCACAATATTTTTTAACTTCTTCAATCCCAACTTCATCATAATGGAATAAAGAAGCTGCTAAAGCTGCATCCGCAACATCTTCTTTAAATACTTCCACAAAGTGTTGTAAACAACCACATCCGCCTGAAGCAATAATCGGTACTTTAACCTCCCTAGAGATTGCTTTACATAAAGCAAGATCAAAACCTTGTTTAACCCCATCACAATCCATACTAGTTAATAATATTTCACCAGCTCCTAAAGATATCGCTTCTTTAGCCCATTCGATAGCATCTAATCCTGTATCAATTCTTCCTCCCGCAATATAAACATTCCAACCACTTCCATCCACTCGTCTTTTCGCATCAAGAGCTAAAACAATACATTGACTACCAAATAAACGTGATGCTTCTTTAATCAATTGTTTATTTTTAACCGCCGCTGAATTAAGCGATACTTTATCAGCTCCAGCTAATAACATTCTTCTAATATCTTCAATACTACTAATTCCTCCACCTACCGTAAAAGGAATAAAGATTTCTTTAGCTACTTTTTCAACTACTTCAACCATTGTTTTTCGTTGTTCATAAGTAGCACTAATATCTAAAAAAACTAATTCATCGGCTCCTTGTTCATAATACTTTTTAGCTAAAGAAGTTGGATCACCAACTTCTTTTAACCCTTCAAAGTTAATTCCTTTTACGACTTTTCCATCTTTCACATCTAAACAAGGAATAATACGTTTAGTATGCATATTATCCCTCCTCACATACTTTAATCGCTTCAATTAAAGATAAAGTTTTCGCATATATTGCTTTACCACTAATTGCTCCATAAATATCTAAAGCTTTTAAAGCTTTAATATGACTAAGATCTTTAATTCCTCCTGAAGCAATTATTTGCATCTTTACTTCCTTTTTTAACTTTTCCAACATTTCTAAATTAGGACCTTGCATTGTTCCATCTTTACTAATATCGGTTACTATAATTGTTTTAACGCCTAAGGATTCTAAATATTTCGCAAAATCAAGATAATAAGCTTCACTAGTATTTAGCCAACCATGACTACAAACATAACCATCTTTACAATCAATTCCCACCGCTATTTTATCCCCATATTTAGCTAAAGCTTGTTTTAAAAAGTTTTCATCTTCTAAAGCTGCACTACCTAAAATAACTCGAGCAATATTATTTTGTAAGTAAAAATCAATATCTTCCATACTACGAAGACCTCCACCTACTTCAATGGGGATATCCACTTGTTTAGCTACTTCACATATTATTTGTTGATTACATTTCTTTCCTTGTTTAGCGCCATCTAAATCAACTAAATGTAAATAAGATGCTCCACTATCCGCAAAAGTTTTAGCTAAAGCTAAAATATCATTACCAACTAATTCTTGTTGTTGATAATCACCTTGATACAAGCGTACTGCTAAACCGGAAATAATATCAATTGCTGGTAATATTATCATTTGAATTCCTCCACAAACCACTTTAATAGGTTTAATCCATCACTTCCACTTTTCTCTGGATGAAATTGACATCCAACCACATTATGACGTTTAACCATCGCTGGTATTTTTAAATCACCATAAGTAGCATAAGCAATTACATCTTCATCATTAACTTCACTAGCCATATAAGAATGAACAAAATACATATAAGGATCTTTACTTAAGTTCTCAAAACATGAACATGATTGATTAATTTCTAATAAATTCCAACCAATATGTGGAATCTTAACTTTATTATCTTGCATTAAAGTAACTTTACCTTTAATAAAATCAAAACCTAAACAAGGTTTAACTTCAAATCCTTCACTAAATAATGCTTGCATTCCTAAACAAATACCTAATAATGGTTTACCTTGCTTAACTTCATTTTTAATTACATCAATTAAACCTAGTTGAGTTAAATTACTCATAGCATCATAAAAAGCCCCTACTCCTGGTAAAATTAATTTACTACTATTTTTAATATCTTCAATTTTATTGGAAACTAAACAATCATAACCTAAATGATTTAAAGCATTTACCACACTATGTAAATTACCCATCCCATAATCAATAATTACAATCATCTACAACAACCCCTTTGTACTTGGTAATTGATCATTAGTTATTGTCACTGCTTGTTTTAAAGCATGACCTAAAGCTTTAAAAATTGCTTCTACTTTATGATGATCATTATGTCCATAATAAACATTCACATGTAACGTAATTCCAGCATTAAAAGCAAAAGCTCTTAAGAATTCTTCAACCATCTCACAAGCAAAAGTACCAATACAATCACGTTTTAATTCACAATTATAAACTAAATAACTACGATTACTTATATCTAAGGTAACATTAGCCATTGTTTCATCCATAACCATATTCATACTACCATAACGATTTATTCCTCGTTTATCACCTAAAGCTTCTTTAAAACATAAACCTAAAACAATCCCACAATCTTCAACACTATGATGATCACAAACATGTAAATCTCCTTTACAAGTTAAATCTAAATCAAAACCACCATGAAATGCTAATAGGGTTAACATATGATCAAAAAAGCCAATTCCGCTATCAATATTAGCTTTACCTTCTCCATCAAGATTTAACCTTAACTTAATATCACTTTCTTTACTTATACGTTTTAATTCACTTTGACGCATGATTAACCACCTCACTTAATTTAGTTACTACTTTAATTACTAAATCATTTTCTTCCTTATTACCAATAGTAATTCTAAAATAAGGACTATTCTTAAAATCACGAATTACAATTCCTTCTTCATATAATAATGATAATAATTGTTCTTTATAATCACTTTTACCATATAAATAATTAGCTTTCGAAGGATATACTTGAATAACTTGATATTGACTTAAAGCTTGATATAAAGCTTCACGATTAACTTTAACTTCTTTAATATTATCTTCAATTCTTTGTTTATCTTTTAAAACAATTGCCCCAATTTTTTGTGATAAAGTACTTATATTATAAGGTACAGCTAATTTTCTTAATTTACTTATATTATCTTCATTACTAATTAAAAAACCTAAACGTAAACTAGCTAAACCATAAGCTTTGGATAATGTTCTAGTAATATATAAATTATCATAAGTATCTAGATAAGCTAACATACTTTCATCATTAAATTCACCATAAGCTTCATCAATAATCACCGGTATATCTTTAAAAGCTTCAACAATCTTTATTAAATCATGATTACTACAAGCATGACCACTAGGATTATTTGGATTAGAAAATAAAATCATATCAATTTTATTTTCTAATCCTTGTTTAATAAAAGCATCAATATCAAAACTACCATCTTCATTTGTTGGATATTTAATTAATGTTGCATTATTCATTCCACAATAGTAATCATACATTGAGAAATCAGGACTTAAAGTATAGGCTTTTTTATTATTACCTAGGAAATAGGAAATCATAAAACCTAACATTTCATCACTACCATGTCCTGCCATTAACTTATTTTCATCAATACCACTAACTTCACTATAAGCTTGAATTATTTCTTGATTACTTTCATCAGGATAGCGTTGAAAAGCTACTTCATTAATTACTTGATGAATTTGAACTAATGCTTCTTCACTAAGATTTCCTCGTGCTTCATTAGCATTTAAGTAAATATCACCACTAACTTGATCTAATTCATATCCTTTCATGATGCTAACCTCACTTTCAGCGCTTCAGCATGCGCTTGTAATTCTTCTTCATTAGCCATTAAAATTATTTTATCACCATCTTGTTGTAAAGCTTCTTTGGTATAATGCAAGTAACTAGTCTTTTTCACAAAAGCATCACAAGATAATGCACTAGAAAAACGAGCTGTTGAAGAAGTTGGTAAAACATGATTAGTTCCGCCAAAATAATCACCAATACTTTCACAAGTATAATAACCTAGAAAAACACTACCAGCATGTTTTACTTTAGCTAATAATGGTAATGGTTCTTCTACCATTAATTCTAAATGTTCACTAGCAATAGCATTAGCTACTTCAATACATTCATCTAAATTATCACAAACAAAACTTACCCCATAATTAGCTAATGATTGCTTAATAATTTCATATTTAGGTAATAACTTACTTTGTTTAGCTAACTCTTCATTAACTTTATCAACTAATATTTTACTAGTAGTAACTAACATTGAACTAGCCATCGGATCATGTTCACTTTGGGATAATAAATCAGCTGCTACAAAAGCTGGATTAGCTTTTTCATCAGCTATTACTAATATTTCACTAGGACCTGCAATCATATCAATATCCACTTGACCAAATACTAATTTTTTAGCCATTGCTACATATATATTACCTGGTCCTACAATCTTATCGACCTTTTTAATACTTTCACTACCATAAGCTAAAGCCGCAATACCTTGAGCTCCCCCAACAGTATAAATTTCATCTACTCCAGCAATTAAAGCTGCAGCCGCAATATTAGGATGAATTAAACCATCTTTCGAAGGTGGAGTTATCATTACAATACGCTTAACTCCAGCTAATTTAGCTGGAATAGCATTCATTAAAACACTTGAAGGATATTGAGCTCTTCCACCTGGTACATAAATCCCCACACTATCTAAAGGAATAACCCGTTGACCTAAATAAATACCATGTTCTTTTTCTAAATGATATCCATTAGTTAATTGTTCACGATGGTAAAATTCAATATTAGCTTTAGCTTGTTTTAAACTATCCACAAATTCTTTTTTAGCTAACTTAGCTTGTTGTAATAAAACTTCATTACTAATTCTTAAATTAGTTAATTCAATATGATCAAAAGCTAATGTATAAGCATATAAAGCTTCATCACCTTTATTTCTAACTTCATTAATAATTTCATTTACTTTAAGCATTACTTCTGGATTTAAATCAGCACTACGTGATTGTAAGTAAGCTTGAAAACTAACCATATCTTTACTATCCATCATCTTCAACATTATTATCACCCCTTCAAATCATTTAAAACTGTTTCTATTTCTTTTCGTTTTAATTTATAACTAGCTTTATTCACAATAACTCTAGCACTTATTTCACATACGGTATCATATACGACTAAACCATTTTCTTTTAAGGTTGTTCCTGTTTCCATAATATCAACAATTCCATCACATAAACCTAATACAGGAGCTAATTCAACACTACCATCTATTTTAATTAACTCTACATCCATTCCTTGTTTCACAAAGTAAGCTTTAGCTACTTTAGGATATTTAGTACCAATTTTCACATGACCTTGTTTGGTTAATGGATTTTGTTGTTTTAAACCAGCAACAATAAAACAACATTTACCAATCCCTAAATCTAACATTTCATAATAATCATCGCTACCTTCCATTAAAGTATCTTTACCAACAATACCAATATCAGCGACTCCTTGTTCTACATATGTAATACAATCATTAGCTTTAGTTAGAAAATAGCGAATATCTTTATTACTATCATTAAATACTAAAGCTCTTCCTTTAGCTAATAAAGCTTCAATTCCATAGCCTTTATGAGCTAATATTTCAATCGTTGCTTTTTCTAAACGACCTTTGGTTAAAGCGATTGATAAAGTCATATTATCCCTCCAATACCTTTATTTCATCAATATCATTATCTAATACTAATTCACATATAACTTCATTACGAATAGTTTTAGCTTTTCTTATAGCATCAAGTCGTAAATGATAAGGATAAGCAATCACTACTTTATAAGGTTTATCAACCATTGGATATTGTTTAACAACATCATCTAGTTTAATACTAAAACCAATCGCACTCATATCATTATTAAACTTAGCTAATAAATTATCATAACGACCACCACTTAAAACACTATTACCAACTTTATCAATAAAACCTTCAAAGATTAAGCCACTATAGTAATTTAAATGTGGTAATTTACCTAAATCAAAAGTTAAATACTGTCCATAACCTAAAGCATTTAAATCATCATATAAACCTTTTAAATAATTTAAGACTTCAACTAAGGAATCATCAAAACAATAAGCTTTAGCTACTTCTAAAATATCTACCTTACCACCTAACCATGGTAATTTCATAAAGAAGTTTCGACTTTTATCATCAATATTTAATTCATTTAAATAAACTTCTAATTCCGTTAAAGCTTTACGATCAATTAAAGAAGCTAATTGTCCTTGACATTCATCATCTAAATGTAATAAAGCACAAGCTTTAGAAAAGAAGTTTACATCACCTAATTCTAAGGTATAACTATCACTTTTAAAGCTAGCCATAGCATCTAGTGCACAAGTTAAGATTTCTAAATCACTAGCTAATAAATCACCACCAAGTAATTCAATTCCACAATCACTAACTTCATTTTTCTTTCCTGCAAAACTTTGTTTAACTTTATAAACATTAGCACAATAAGCAAAACGTAAAGGTAATTTTTCACTCTTACATTTAGTTGCTGCCACTCTCGCAATAGGAATGGTCATATCACAACGTAACATTACAATTCGTCCTTTTTCATCAAAGAATTTATACATTGCTTCTTCTTGAACATCCACAAAACCTTGTTGGTACGTTTGAAAATATTCAATCGTTGGGGTTTCAATCATTTGATAACCATAACTAGTAAAAACAGCTTGTATATCTTGTTTTAATGCTTCTTTCTTAGCACAATCAGCAAATAAAATATCACTTGTTCCATTCGGAATGCCAAATTTATTCATGATAATTACCTCCAATAAACAAAAAAAGCTTTCATCCAAAGGACGAAAGTTACTTCGTGGTTCCACCTTATTTCATTAATACCTCACGATATTAATCTTATCGAGTACTACCATACTCTAGCAATATAACGTTTGCATACGGCTTTAACTACTTTGATTCATCAAAGCTGCCTAAAAGCTGTGTTCATCTATTATCCGCTCACTTTTTCCACCACCCAAAGTGTCTCTATTAACTTCATCATAGATTACTATTGCTTTATCATCGCATTTTTTATAGCTATAGTTTATCATAATGTTTCAGAAAGTCAATGAAATATTTCGTAAATTTTATGTAACAATTTACATAAACAAAAATAAGAGCTCAAGCGAGCTCTTATCTATTTATAATCATTTTATATAATTGAATTAAAACACTTGGTGCAAAAGCTAATGCAACAATCGCTACATAATGAATACCTTCTAATGGAACTATTGCGAATACCCCATGTAAGAATGGCATAAATAAGATTGAACCTAATAAAATAACTCCAATTAAGAATGCTGCAATACTAGCCATATTTGAAGTAAGTCCTAACTTAAAGATTGATTGTTTACCACGACAGTTAAATCCATGGAATAAACGAGCTAAACATAAGGTTGAGAAAGCCATTGTCATTGCATATTGAGCATCATGTTGATATCCAATAAAGAAAGCACTCATTGTTGCAATCGCAATTATTGCTCCTTGAACAACTAATTGAATTAATACTTCTTTAGTTAAGATTCCTTCATTAGCATTACGTGGTGGCTCATTTAAGATATCTTTATTACTTTTTTCCATTCCAATAGCAATTGCTGGTAATGAATCAGTTACTAAGTTAATAAATAATAAGTGTACCGCTGCAAATGGAGCTGGTAAAGCTAATAATGAAGCAGTTAATACGGAAATAATTCCTGATAAGTTACCACTTAATAAATAAACGATACTATTTTTAATATTACGATAAACATTTCTTCCTTGTGCTACAGCTTTCACAATAGTTGCAAAGTTATCATCAGTTAAGATCATACTAGCAGCATCTTTACTAACTTCAGTACCTGTAATTCCCATCGCAATCCCAATATCTGCTTGTTTTAAAGCTGGAGCATCATTTACTCCATCTCCAGTCATTGCTACAATATTACCTAATTTTTGCCATGACTTAACAATTCTAATTTTATGTTCAGGAGCTACACGTGCATATACTCTAATATTTTCTAAGCGCGTCATTAACTCTTCATCACTCATATTATCTAATTCAATTCCATCAACACATTCATAACCATCTTGGTAAATACCAATTTGTTTCGCAATACTAGTAGCAGTAACTTTATGATCCCCTGTAATCATTACCGGTTTAATTCCGGCACTTAAACAATCACTAACGGCCGCTTTACTTTCCACACGAGGAGGATCCATTAACGAAGTTAATCCTAAGAAAATAAAGTTACATTCATCTTCTAAACTAATTGTATTACAATCATCATCCATTAAACGATAAGCAAAACCTAAAACCCTTAAACCTTCCATTGCGAAAGCATGATTTTGTTTAAGAATAGCTTCTTTATGCGCTTCACTAATTTCCACAACTTCATCATTAATCATAATATGCGTTGTTTTCTTTAAGATTTCATCACAAGCCCCTTTAACCATTAATGTTTTATGTCCATCAATTAATTCAAGTGTTGACATCATTTTACGATCTGAATCAAATGGATTTTCATCAATACGTGGATATTTATTACGTAAAGCTTTTTCATCATAAGCTTTAACTTCTAATAAATCAACTAAAGCTAGCTCAGTAGGATCACCAATTCTTTGTTCCCCATTTTTAGTTGCATCACTACATAAAGCATAAGCTAACATCATATGACGATCAGCTTTTAATTCACGATTAATTTCATTAGCTGCTTTTAATTGTTGGTTAGTATAAACATGAATAGCACTCATTTTATTTTGAGTTAAGGTACCAGTTTTATCACTACAAATAACACTAACACACCCTAAACTTTCAACCGAATTAATATTTTTAATAATAGCATTTTCTTTAGCCATTTGTGATGTTCCCATTGATAATACAATCGTAACAATTGAAGATAAAGCTTCTGGAATAGCTGCGACTGCTAAAGCTACTGCAAACATTAAAGCATCTAAAATATTACTATTACGATAGAAATCTAAAACAAAAACAAGGATACAAATAGCAATAATTAAGAATGATAACTTCTTTGAGAAATCATCTAAAGTACGTTGTAATGGTGTTTTACGCTCTTTAGTTTCGTTCATCAAACTAGCAATCTTTCCAATTTCACTATCCATTCCAATACCACAAACTACACATTTAGCACGTCCATAAGTTACTAAACTAGTAGCAAATACCATATTCTTTTGATCACCTAAAGCTACTTCACCATCAATTAAATCACTATGTTTTTCAACCGCTTCTACTTCTCCAGTTAAAGCACTTTCGTTAACTTGTAAAGTATATGATTCAATAACCCGTGCATCAGCTCCAACTACATCTCCAGCTTCAAGCATCATTATATCACCAATTGTAAGTTCACTACTATCAATTTCTTTCACAACCCCATCACGTAACACACGTGTATGTGGTGTTGATAATTTCTTTAATGCATCTAATGATTTTTGGGCATTAATGGTTTGAACAGTTCCTAAAATGGCATTTAAAGTAATTACAACCAAAATAACAATAGCACTACTCGCTTCACCACTAATAGCCGAAATAATCGCTGCAATAATTAAAATAATAACCATTAAATCTTTATATTGTTCCAAAAAGATAATCCATGCTGGTTTAGGTTTACTTTCTTCTAAAGCATTTTTTCCATACTTTTCATAACGACGTTTAGCTTCTTCATCACTTAATCCATCAATCCTTGAATCAACTTCTACTAAAACTTCTTCAACACTTTGTTGATACTTTTTCATAATTTCTTATCCTTTCCGAGTAGCTTAACTAAAAAAAAGACTTACAAAAAGAAAAAATCTTTTTGCAAGTCTTGTCATTTCAGAATTAGGCCAGAATAAATTCATTCGGGTTTGTTGACCTCATCCACACTTTTAGTGCCGACTACTCCCTCACTAATATTTATTATACACATAAATATTGTGATGTAAAGAGTTAATTTTTTGTTTTCACTAAGAAATTCACAAATGGTTTAAGCATTAATGACATAATTAAATTACTTGTTCCATGAATAAAATCATATGGTAAACCAGCAATAATCCAAGCTATCATTGATTTAAAGCTTAAGTTATAAACAATTGCTTGAAATGGTGCATATAATATCCCAAATAAATATCCATGTAATCCTAAAATAATAGAATAAACAATATAACGATATTTAAAATCAGTTGGTATTACAATTGTAGCTAACCAAAGCAGTGGCCATAAATAAATATAAGGTAACCACCATAAAGAAAAACCAGCAAATAATCCTTCAATAAGCACATAAATCATAATTGGATAAATAGCTTTCTTACGATATACAATACTTATTGCAACAGTCAATAATCCTAATATATGCACATTAGGTATTCCACTCATCATCTGTTTGGAAACATACATGGCACTAGCATACATTCCAAACACACACATTTCTTTAACACTAAGTCTACGATTCGATTTTGAACTCATAAACTTTACTTTCATCGATATCGCATGCATCAGCACCTACACTTGCATACTCACCATCGATATAAAACGCCCAATATGTACCATCAGTATCATAATCGGCTACAATCCCATTGATAGCTGTAATATATAATCCATATTCTGACTCACTACCTTCAACCATTCCTAATGCTACTAAAGCCTTAGTAATAGTTTTTTCATCAGAGTGAACATAGTATAAAGTAGAACTTTCTTTACTTGTAATACGTACAAAGAAAGCCTTACTACCTTCTCCCACTTCTTGATATTTTTCTTCTAAACATTGTTTATATAAATCAGAAGCGTTGGCATTGCCTTTATCAGTAGTACTACTACACCCACTTAACATTACTACTACCGTAAGTAATAAAATAAAGAGTTTTTTTAGCATATACCTTTCCTTTCCACAATAACGATCAGAGCTCGTAATCTTATTGTATTTTTCTTGTTTATGACAATATTTCGACTTACTAGTTTTTCTCCACCTTCTCAATCAAATGATCAATGGTGTTTTCAATGTACGGTCAAATAAGAGAAAAATCAATCTAGCTCACGGCGACGGTCTCGTATTAGATTTGCACTAATTTCCTGTCATAAGCGATAAAATTATAGCATAGTTTTTGACTAATGTCATAATATTGCGTATACTTATTTCAAGAATGGAGTGATTTAATGAAAATAGATAAAATTGCTTTAAATAAGCTTAATTATAATTACACAAACTATCCTGCATATTTAAAAGATAGTATTAAACGTATTGGTTTTAACTTTCCTATTGTTGTTGATAATGAAATTAATCTTAACGTAGTCGATGGTCATAAACGTTTATCTGCTTTACAAGATTTACTTCAAGAAGATACTTCTAGATCTAATTTAGTAACTGTGCGTTATCAATTTAAACGTACTACTCAACCTAACTCAATGCGTAATACTCATTAACAAACTATTATAAAAACTTTGCTTTTAATCCAAGCATAAAAAAAGGGTATATTAAATTATAGCGGGGTGTTAAAATCTGCGCTTTAAAGTAACGGGGTCTGCATAA
>CAZQJH010000032.1:0-13610 GCA_964593515.1 uncultured Erysipelotrichaceae bacterium | reverse complement strand
TTATAAAATTAAGCAAAATGTTATGTTTTTTAACTAGTTTTTTTTATATTCTATTGATATAATGATTACAAATAGAGGGGGTAAATTATAATATGGCATATGTTGCTAAAAAATCTAAAAATAACTTATTACCAGGAGCTAAATTAATTATTGTAATCATTTTATTAATTGCTACTATTTTTTCTGCTTATAGTTTCTTAAGTCGAACCATCTTTAATAACCCATATGCTAAATATGATCAATACAATGAAACAAGTAAACAATATGGGGAATTAAAACATGAAAAGAAATTAGAAAAAGAAACTTATTATTTCTCAATGTATTATCCTTCATTTGAAGAAGAAGCTTTAAATAATGTTGTTAAAGAGTATCATGATAGTATCAAATTACCTGAGAAATCATATGGAATGAAATATATTTCAATTGATTATGATTGTGAAAAAATTTATGATCATTATGTATCTTTAACTTTCCATCAAATTACTTATGATGAAAACAATTTAGAAACGAGCAATAATAGTATTTCTTATAATTATGATTTAAAAAATAAACGTTTTTTAAATCATGAAGATGTTTTAAGACGTAATTATATTGCTTTATTACAAGATAAAGCTAAAGAAATAGGAATTGATGAACAATTAATCCTACGTGATAATTTAGATCAATTTGTTTTAAGTGAAAAGCAAGTTACTTTCTATTTCAATAATGATTTTACTAAATTCATTACGATTAATTATAAAGAATATCAAGATTATATTGCTTTATGTGATGAAAATATTCCTTCATTACATATGAAAAGTGATGTTACTTATCCAAAGCAACCTAAAGTCGATAGTAATAAAAAATTACTAGCTTTTACTTTTGATGATGGGCCAAGAGATGGTAACACCCAAGCTATTATGGATGAATTTGAGAAATATAATGGTCGTGCTACCTTTTTCATGTTAGGTTCTAATATTGAAACAAATGAAACTTTAGTTAAACAAGTTTATGATCGTGGTCATGAAATTGGAAATCATTCTTATTCTCATTCAATGGCTATATCCACATATGCAGATGAAAATGCTTTAATGAGTAAAGAAGAAGTAAGTGAAGAATTATATAAAACTAATGATGCCGTCTTTAAAGCCAGTGGTTATGAAATTAAAAACTTTAGACCACCTTATGGTACTTTTAATAATAACATCTTAGAAACTTCAATGATGAATATTGTTAAGTGGGATATTGATTCCCTTGATTGGCAAACACATAATCGTAATTCAATTTATGAACATATTAAACAACAAGTTGAAATTGGTTATGAAGTAATTTTATTACATGATATTCATGATGAAACAGTTGAAGCTGTTAAATTATTATTAAAAGAATTAGATGCTCAAGGTTATCAATTTGTAACAATTTCTACCTTATTAGCTAATGATGCTAATAATTACTTAACTAATTTTAATGAAAATCCTCATTATAATGTTGTTATACCTTCACAATTAGGATATCCTAATAACGAAGATTCTAGTAATTAGACGTGATAAAACACGTCTTTTTTTGTATAAAAAAAGCTTACCAGAAGTAAGCTTTCTAGAAAATAGCAAATAAAATAACGATAATTCCTAAGATAATACGATAATATCCAAATACTTTAAAATCATGTTTTTTAATATATTCCATTAAGAAACGAATTACTACTAATGAAACAATAAAAGCAGATAACATTCCTAATAATAAAATAATAACTTCATTTAAACTAAAAGCTAAACCAAATTTTAAAACTTTTAATAAACTAGCTCCAAACATAACCGGAATAGCTAAAAAGAAAGTGAATTGAGAAGCAACTTCACGTGATACACCTAATGATAAACCACCTAGAATTGTCGCTCCTGAACGTGATGTACCAGGAAAAATAGCTGCTACTAATTGATACATTCCAATTAAGAAGGCATCTTTATAACTAATTTCTTTTAAAGAAGTAACACGTGGTTTTAAATCTTTATTTTTGTTTTCCACAAAAATAAAGGCAATACCCACTAATACTAACATAATAGCTACTACTAATGAATTATATAAATACTTTTCTAAAATATCATCGAAAGCTAAACCAACAATTGCAGCTGGAATACAGGCAACTAATATTTTAAACCATAAAGTAAAAATAGAATTTTTAATAATTATTTGGCGACTATCCTTCTTCCAACCAAATGGAAATATTTGGTTCCAATATAATAATACAACCGCCATAATAGCTCCTAATTGAACAACAACTAAGAAAACATTCCAGAAAGAATCACTAACATTCATCGGTAATAATTCTTCAAAAATAATCATATGACCAGTAGAAGAAATAGGTAACCATTCACTAATTCCTTCAATAATTCCATAAATAATCGCTTTAATCCATTCCCACATTACTATTTATCTCCTTTATATTTTTTAACATATTGTTTAAAGATTTCCCCACGTTGTTCATAGCTCTTAAATTGATCATAACTAGCACAAGCTGGTGATAATACTACATCCATACCTTCTTTAGCTATTTCTGTTGCATAATTAAAAGCTTCTTCCATATTTTCTTTAATCATAACATTAGTGAAAACATCTTTAAATTGCTCTTTAGTTTCCCCAAAAGCTACACAACATGCAATGATATCATCATATTGCTTTAAATCATCAAAAGCAATCTTTTTATCATAACCACCAGCTAATAAAATAATTGGCTTTTTAAAACTTGATAAACAAGCACTTGTAGCATGCGTATTAGTCGCTTTAGAATCGTTATAGAAACGAATACCATTAATACTATCAACATATTCTAAACGATGCTCTACCCCTTTAAATGAGCTAATAACCTTTTGAATATCCTCAATACTAACTCCTAATAAATAAGCCATAGCACTAGCCATCATCGCATTAGCTAAATTATAATCACCAACTAATTTTAAATCACTTACTTTAAATAAACAAATATCATTTAAATAAGCATAACCATCTTCAACATATAAATCTTTCTTTTCCTTTAATGAAAAATCAATAACTTGACATGGAATATCTTTAGCATATTGCATTACTAATTCATCATCATTATTACGAATAAAATAATCACAAGCATCACAATTTTCATAAATACGCATCTTTGATGCATAATATGCCTCAACACTACCCATATAATCTAAATGATCAGGAGCTAAATTACAAACAACACTAACATGTGGTTTAAAACTATCAATTCCTAATAACTGGAAATTACTTAATTCTAAAGCAATTAATAAATCATCCATTTCATGTTCTAAAGCTACACATGATAATGGTAATCCAATATTACCCGCAGCACATGCATCATGACTTTGATTCATCATTTCATATAATAAAGTTGTAATCGTTGTTTTTCCATTAGTTCCACTAATAGCTCCATATTTGAAACGATTTGCATAACGATAAGCTATTTCAATTTCTGTAACAATCTTAACCCCTTTTTCATCAAAATAACGTACAAAAGGAGTATGATAAGGAATTCCTGGATTTTTCACAATCATTTCATATTCCAATGTTTTTAAATAATCTGGATGACCTAAATCATCAACATTAATCCCTAATTTTTGTAATTCTTCTTTTTCTTTAACCTCATTCTTATCAGTTAAATATACATCATATCCATGTTTATTTAATAACTTTGCTACCGCAATCCCACTTTTTGCTGCACCAATAACTAATACTTTAGCCATCTTACATCACCCCTATCCAAAGACCTAATAAAGCTAAAATAAAACCAACACAATAAAATAAAATAACTACTTTAGTTTCTTTTAATCCACATAATTCAAAATGATGATGAATTGGTGCCATTTTAAAAACTCTTTTCTTAGTTAATTTAAAACTAGTAACTTGAATAATAACTGATAAAGTTTCTATTACAAAAACTCCACTAATTAAAACTAATAATAATTCTTGTTTTAAAACCATTGCTGTAGCAGCAAATAAACCACCTAAAGCTAATGAACCACTATCACCCATAAAAATCTTTGCTGGATTAGCATTATAACGTAAATAACCTAATAAAGCACCTACAACCCCTAATAAGAAAATAGCTAATGAACTTTCTTTTTGTAATAAAGCAAAAATAATATATGGAGCTAAAGCAATCATACTTGTACCAGCACATAAACCATCTAAACCATCAGTTAAATTAACTGCATTACTAGCTCCAACAAACATAAATAAAACAAAAAAGAAATATAAAAATCCTAAATCAAATTGAATATCAACAATTGGAATGGTAATAGTTGTACTAGCTACACTTGCATATGCAATATAAAAAGCAATTGCTAAAACTAATTGCATTAATAATTTATGCTTTGGTTTTAAACCTTCATTATTCTTCTTAACTACAATAATAAAATCATCAATAAAACCAATTATACAATATAAAGCATAAGCTAAAATAACAATTAAAGTTTTTAAATCTAAAAAGGCTTTAGGTTCAATTACCAACATTAATAAAATAGGTACTAAAACAAATACTAAACCACCCATAGTTGGTGTACCACTTTTCTTTTGATGACTTTGTGGTCCTTCCTCACGAACACTTTGACCAAACTTGATTTTATGTAAAAAAGGGATAACTAGTTTAGGCATTACAATTAATGTAACAATTAAACTAATCCCAAAACTTAATAAATATTTTAATTCCACGTTATAAATCCTCCTTGAATTGTTGCCAATGTTTTAAATAAGTTGCATCATGAAAGAAGTAATGAATACCATTTATTTCTTGTATATGTTCATCACCTTTTCCAACAACTAATATTATATCACTATTCATAGCTATTTTTATAGCATATTTTATCGCTAATGCACGATTTTTAATAATTTTCACATTTTCACCAACATCTTGTTTCATTTGCTTAATAATTAAATCAATTGATTCATAACGAGGATTATCACTAGTAAAAATACAAATATCACTTAATCTTGAAGCAATCCTACCCATCACTTTACGTTTACTTTGATCACGATTTCCCCCACAACCAACGACTATAATGATTCTTCCTTGTTTATATTGATTAAAAAATAATAAAATTCTTTCTAATTCATCACTAGTATGTGCATAATCAACATAAGCTTGATAATTAGTATTAAGCACTAATTCTAATCTACCCTTAATCTTATTTAAGCTATTTAATGAACCTTTAATTTGCTGTAATGATAAATAATTACTAGCTACTTCAATAGCTAATAAAGCATTATCCACTTGAAAATCACCAACTAAACCTAAATTAAAGATAATATCACGATAAATAAAACGACTTCCTTGTAAACTACATTCACAATTTAATGCTTGTTTAATTTCTAAATGTGGTGGTAATAAATTATTATAGAAACGATTTTGATATGAATAAATTAATCCATTCGCTTTAAGATAATTTACTAAAGATAACTTACAAGCAATATAAGCATCAAGGGTTAAATGATAATCTAAATGATCACTTAAAATATTAGTATAAGCAATAATATCAAACTTTAATAAAGCAATTCGTTTTTGCGCAATAGCATGCGAACTAACTTCCATCATAATAAAATCATAATTATCTTTATTAGCTTCATGCACTAACTTAGCTAAACTAGTTATACCTAACGTTGTATTGGCACATGGATAATCACCATGAATCGTTTTAATTAAATGTGTTCCTAAAAACATACAACGATAATAACGACTTAAAATATGATATAACATATAACAAACACTACTCTTGCCTGCTGTCCCAGTAATAGCTATTATTTTAAGTTTATCACAAGCACAATTATAAAAATGCTTTAGTAATATTAAACGCGCTTTTTCCATATTCGCATAATAATAATCACATTGTTTAAAACAACCTAAACTAAGACTATCTTTAGGTAAATAAGTTAGATCAAAACATAGAAATAATTCATTTGGTTTTAACAAACGACTATCATCACTTATCCCTACAATTAAACGTTCATCATCACATTTAATATCTAATAAAGCTAATAATTCATTCAACTTTTTCACCAAGATAAATCCAAACCTCCCCACTTTCACTATCTAATTGTGTCTTAGCTTTTGGTAATTGATCAATTACATAATCTCCTTCACCGATAAAAACAAACTTAACTCCTTCTTGTTTCACATCTTTTTTCTTTAAATTAATAAAATCATTCACTACAATATATTCACTTTGGGGCCATACTTTTTTTAAGGGCATTTGCTCTTCACTAGGTTTTACTCCTAAATAAGGTAAAACATCTTCATAAATACTTTTCGCAATTGGTGCTACTAATGTACCTCCATATAAAATATCATTATGTGGTCGATCTAAAGCTATATATGAAACAATCTTCGCATTATCTAAAGGAGCTGCTGAAATAAAAGATAAAATATATTGATTATCAGCATATTTACCATTCTCAACTAATTGTGCAGTTCCTGTTTTACCTCCAATACGATAACCTTGAAGATAAGCAGCTTTACCTCCACCATTAGCTACAACACTTTCTAATGCATATTTCATCTTTTCACTAGTTTCTTTACTAATTACTTGATTAATAAGTTTGGGTTGATGTTTATAAATAACTTCATTCGTATACGGTTCTAATATTTCACTAACGATACTAGGTTCATATAAATAACCACCATTAACTAAAGCACTAAAAGCTCTTGCTAATTGAATACTCGTAACACTAATTCCTTGACCAAAACATACACAAGCTAGCTCTAATTCACTCATTGCGTCTTTATTAAACATAATTCCTTTAGCTTCTCCCGGTAAGTCAATATTACTCTTTTGCATAAAACCAAACTTATTTAAACCTTCAAATAATAAATCAATTCCCATCCTTCTTGATATTTCCACAAATCCAGGATTGGAAGAATTCTCTAAAACTTGTAAGAAAGTTTGTTGTCCATGCCCTCCTAACTTCCAAGATTTAATTCTTACCCCATTCACAAGCTCATATCCTTTATCAAAATATTGATCTTGATACATATCAAACAAATTATTTTCTAGCCCCCAAGCAAAAATAATCGATTTAAATGTTGAACCAGGTTCAAAACTTTTCCAAATGGGTAAATTTTGATTAATAATATTACTTGGATAATCTTGATAATGATTAGGATTAAAATTAGGAATACTTACCATTCCTAAGACTTGTCCATTATTCGGATTCATTGCTAAAGCATAAGCACTAGCACAATTATAACGATGATAAGCTTGACTCAACTCACGCTCTAACACCCCTTGAATATAAGCATCAATTGATAACTTTAGATTCATACCACAACCACTAGTTTTAAATTGTTGATTAAAGCGTTCTATTTCATTACCCTTTGCATCAAAAACAATATTTAAACTTCCTTTTTTACCTAATAAAAGATTATCATAAACTAATTCTAAACCAGCTAAACCTTGATTATCACTACCACAAAAACCTAATACTTGCGATAATTGTTCATTTAAAGGATAATTACGAATTACATCAGGAATTAAATATAATCCTTTTTCATTTAAATTCTCAATTAACCTAACTTGTTCACTACTTAAAAAACGTCCTTCATTTAATACTTTTTGCGTTGATACTTTTTTTGTGAGAACATTATACAACCAATCATAATCACACTTTAAAATGGGAACTAATTTTTTTGCACATGCTTTTTTATCCTTGATTTGACTAGGTACTACCACTAATGAAGTACTAGCTAAATCATGAGCTAATACTTCTCCATGACAATCTAAAATCATTCCTCGTTTAGAAGGAAGATGAAACTCTCGTTGCCATAAATTATATGCTTTATCTAAGGTAACATCTTGATGAACTATTTGTTCATAAACCAATTTAATAAAAATAGCTATAAACAAGATACTACAACATATAAATAAGATAATTATGCGCTGTTTAATTTGTTTATGAAGCATACACACCTCAATAAAGTATATGAAAAAAGATGAAGTAATTACTCCATCTTAATCATAATTTCATCTTTTTTATTAATTAGTTGTCCCGGACTAATATTTTGTGAAACTACACGACCATTTCCATCAAAGACGACACTTATGTCACTCATTTCCCAAAATAAACTAACTTCTTTCTTCGTCCAACCATACATATTAGGCATCGTTATTTGCGAGCCATTAGTTTTTAAGAAGATTTTTTGGTTTGAAAGGACATCTTCATTAGCTAATGGATATTGATCTACAATTACATCTCCATCACCAACAATAACTAATTCACATTCATAACCATTAAGTTTTCTTTCAACATAATCCATTGAGTGATTAACTAATGATGGCATAGTATATTGTTGATATACTTTATCATTACCTTCTTCCTCAATGGTATATTGATTACTTGTAATATTACGTGCAACTAAAGCAGCTTTCATTGTTTCTTTAAATGGTTCTCCACTATAATTTAAATAATCATTAGCTTCAAAGACATAATAAACCATTACTTTAGGATCTTCTGCTGGAGCAGCAGCCATAACTGACATTGTATAAACATCACCATATTGACCATGTTCATTAGCAATTTGTCCTGTACCTGTTTTCGCAATAATATTCACATCATCCATTTTATAACGATAATGAGCTGTCCCCATATCATCTTCAACTACTTGTTGCATTAAATTAACCATATAATGAGCTGTCTTCTCACTAATAGGTTGACCTACTACTTCAGTTTCATATTGTTCAATAACTTCATTTGTTTCACTATTCACAATGCGATCTACTACATATGGACGAACCATCTTCCCATCATTAAAGATTGCAGTATAAGCTTGGCAAATTTGTAAAGCATTAACCGAAATTCCTTGACCAAATCCAGTATTTAATTTTTCCACTGCATATGTTGATTGCATTGAACCACCATAATTAGTTACATATGGAATATCTACTGGCTTAGTAAATTGAAATCCATCGACAATATATTCTTTAAAAATCTGATAATCTAAGTGATTTGTAAGCAATTCACAAATCCCAATATTACTAGAAACAATAAATCCTTTATCATAAGAAATTGTTCCATAGTTTTTATTTAAGGCATCACGAATTGGATTATTACCGGCAACAGGAGTTGGTGAACGATATATTTTACCATCTTCATCTTCACCAAAATAGAAAACTCCACTATCAAAAGTTCCTTCATAAGGATATACACCACTATCAATAGCAGCTGCATAAGTAAAAGCCTTCATAACTGAACCAGGTTCATATAAATATTGACTTGGTACATTTAAATAATCTTCAATATCACGTTTATTTAAATCAAAAGAAGGTGAAGAAGCCCAACCTAAAATTTCACCACTTTCGCAATCCATTACAATTCCCCAAGCTCTTGAAGCTTTAGTTTCTTCACTAGTTTGATCCAAAGCACTTTGTAAAGCTAATTGGACATTACGATCAATGGTTAAATAAACATCATTTCCATCACGTTCATATTTTTCAACGGTCGTAGAATTAGGTAAAGCATAACCACTTTTATCTTTGACATATACTTCACGACCATTTTGTCCTTTCAAAATACTATCTAAAGTATATTCTAATCCCATCTTACCTTTAATACGACTTTCATATTGATTTAAATCAAACTCATCAACAATCGCATTAGCCAAAGTTAAAACATTTTCACTTTTTCCACTACCAGTCGAACGTAAAGCATTACTTAAAGAAATACGATTATTCGCAATACATTTAGCTAAAGTATTCGCAAAATCCTTAATTTCTTTAGGCTCATCGCGAACTAATTCTTTAGTATTTTTAATGATTAAAACTTCATCTTCAACTAAAACTTGTTCATCATAATTAGCATAACCAATTAAATGTGACGCAAAAATATTAGTCGGATAATTACGTTCAACACTCACAAAAAAACCAATACCTTCTAAGTTAAGGGCATCAATTTCATCTTTAACACTACGCGCTAAATTTTTACCCTTTAAACCAAATTCCGTTTGTTTTAAACCTTGATTTTTCGCATTATTTAAAATAGTTAAAATTTCATTTGCATCCATATCAATAATTGATGCAAGGGCATTAGCAGTAGCTTCATAATCACGTACATATAAATATTTATCTTGTACTTTACCATCTTCCCCATTAATTTTTTGCACTTTTGTTTCATCTAAACAAGCATACATTGTATAACGTGTTACATCTTGCGCAATAGCTTCCCCAGCTGAATCATAAATAGTACCACGTTTTCCATATAAGATATTAACCCCACCATTAGCATATTTAGCCTCATTATATTCAATGATATTAATACCAGTATACAAATGGGTTTTAGTGATCATAACAAATAAAATATTTAAAATACATAATAATACAATAAAACTACAAATACCGATAACATATTTACCTTTTTTATTGCTTTCCTTTAAATTCATTCTTAATCACCGCTTATTTAAAATCATCTTCACCCATGATAACAACTTGATCTTGGTTTGTTGTTATTCCATCTTCTGAAGCTAAAGCAACAACATTATCACGAGACATTAATTCATTAACTTCGTTTTTTAAAGCATTGACATCATCTTGTAACTTCGTAATTTCATAAGTTTTTTGATTATCTAAAATTGCTAAATTATGATTACGTACACAAGCTGTAATTCTTGATACAACAAAAACGATTAATAATAAACATACTAAAATAATAGCAATACGATCATATCTAAAATGTGATTTTTTCTTAACTGTTGTCCCCATGTTATCACCTTACCCTTTCAATTATTCTTAACTTAGCTGAATGTGAACGATTATTTTCAGCTAATTCTTGTTCGTTAGCTAAAATTACTTTTTTATTAACTAATACAAATGGTGGCTTTTCAATATCTTTATCTAAAATAGGAATACGTTTATCTATTTTAGGTAAAGCTGATACATTTTGGAAAGCCTGTTTCACAATACGATCTTCTAAAGATTGAAAACTTATAACACAAATTCTTCCATTTACTTTAAGCATTTTTAAAGCATCTTCTAAAACAAAACGTAATTCATCTAATTCATGATTTACTTCAATACGAATTGCTTGAAATACTTTTTTAGCCGGATGCCCTTTTTTATTAAGAACTTTAGTTGGTAAAGCGCTTTTAATAACTTCTACCAATTCAAAAGTTGTTTCAATTGGAGCAATTTGACGTTGAGCTTCAATTTTACGAGCAATTTGTTTCGCAAAAGGTTCTTCACCATAACTAGCAAAAATCGAAACTAATTCTTGATATGAATATTCATTCACAACTTCATAAGCCGATAAAGCTTGGCTTTGATCCATTCGCATATCTAAACGTCCATCAAAGCGGTAACTAAAACCGCGTTGAGCATCATCAAATTGTGGTGAACTTACTCCTAAATCAAGTAATAAACCATCAATTTCTTCAATACCATATTTATTTAATGACTCTTTTAAAGTCGAAAAAGGAGCATGAATACAAGTGAAATTATCACCAATCGCAGCTAAACGATCGTATGACTCATCAATAGCACTTTGATCACGATCAAAAGCATATAAATGACCATTAGTCAATCGTTTTAATATTTCACTACTATGACCACCTCGACCTAAAGTACCATCAACATAAATACCGTCAGGTTTAATATTTAATCCATCAATACATTCATCTAATAAGACACTATAATGTTTCATACTAAATACTCCGTTAAACTTTCTGCAATTTCTTCATACATTTCATCAGTAGCCGCATCTTCTTGATCCCATTTATCTTTATCCCAAATTTCTAAATGATTTAAAGCTCCAATAATAACACATTTTTTATTTAAACCGGCAAAATCAATTAATTTAGTTGGTAATAAAATACGACCTTGTTCGTCAAATTCACATTTTTTTGAGTTAGCACTAATTTTTCGTATATAAACTCGTGAATCACGTTTAGTAGTTGGTAAATTATTCAATTGTTGTAGGATAGCTAACCATTGTTCGTTATCATAAACATTTAAACAACCATCAGTACCTTTAGTAACATAAACAAAATCACCTAAGTCCTTACGAAAAGTAACTGGAATAATGATACGTCCTTTTTTATCAATATTATGTTCAAAATCACCGATAAACATATCATCACCCCCACATAATGACACAAAATGGAACTTTGTACCACAATTATACTCTTTTTTATATCATTTGTATAGTTAAAATTTAATTTTTAGATAACAAAAAAAAGACATCTTTCGATGTCTTTTAAAAGTTAATATATATATTAAGCGTTTACGTTTAAAGCATCTTTAGCGATTTCGCAAACTTTTGTGAAACCAGCTTCATCGCAAATAGCGATTTCTGATAACATTTTACGGTTAATAGTTACGTTAGCTAATTTTAAACCGTGCATTAATCTTGAGTAAGAAAGATCGTTCATTCTTGCAGCAGCGTTGATACGAGCGATCCATAATTTACGCATTTCGTTCTTTAAATCTTTACGGTCATTGTAAGCATATTTGAATGAATGCATTACTTGTTCTTTAGCTGTTTTATATAATGTATGTTTTGAACCAAAGTAACCTTTCGCTAATTTTAATACTTTTTTTCTTCTTCTGTGTGTTACATATCCACCTTTAACTCTAGCCATGTGTTCTTCCTCCTATCTTATAATTATTTCACTAACATCGCTTTGATACGTTTGTAATCTGTAGCGTGAACTAGTGAAGCTTTTCTTAAGTGACGTTTTTGTTTTTGTGTCTTACCGTGGAAACGGTGAGAAGTAAACGCACGACCTCTTTTTAATTTTCCACTACCTGTTCTTTTAACGCGTTTTGCTAATCCTCTGTGTGATTTCATCTTTGGCATAAGTAGTACCTCCTTTTATTTGTTTCTCTTTGGTGCCAATACACAAGACATGGTATTACCTTCTAGTGCTGGTTTCTTTTCTACTGATGCAATATCAGCCATTTCGTTAGTAAAGTCATCCATGATTTTTTTACCAACTTCTAATCTTGTGATTAAACGTCCTCTAAATCTCATGTCAACTTTAACTTTCATACCATCTTCAATCCAACTACGTGCATGACGTAATTTAGTTTCAAAATCGTGACGATCAATTACTGGTGATAAACGAAGTGGTTTAACTTCAGTAACGTGTTGTTTTTTCTTAGCTTCTTTAGCTTTCTTTTGTTGTTCAAAGCGATACTTACCGTAATCTAATACTTTACAAACTGGTGGTTGAGCTTTTGGCGCAACACATAATAAATCTAAATCTTGAGCATAAGCAATTTCTAATGCTTCACGGCGCATCTTGATTCCTAATTTATCTCCGTTTGCATCAATAAGCATAACTTCTTTAAACTTGATTTTTTCATTTACCAAATCATCATTAACGTTGTTTGGAATAACTCTCTTATTGATAATAGACACCTCCAATATTTTGCCATAAGAAAAGCGGGTACTCATATGCACCCGCAATTTGATCTACTAAAAATAAATCTCGTAGCATTTACCTATATCTTTAGATATCAGGTGAGAAGGGGTGCTTCTAACTTTCCACTAACTTTTCTTCAAATATATTACCATAGACATATTTATATGTCAACACTTTTTCTTTAAAAAAGCTCACAAGATGTGAGCTTAATAAATGCCCGGCAGCGTGCTATCTTCGC
>CAZQJH010000031.1:0-13753 GCA_964593515.1 uncultured Erysipelotrichaceae bacterium | reverse complement strand
TTGAGTTGCTTTTTTTTTATTAAAAGCAACATAATACGAATTATGTCATAGCCGCTGTTTTGGTGGCTATTTTTATATTATCAACCGCATATTTTCCATACGCTGACGATGTTCGTTACCGGTAGTGATAATATAAATTCTTGTAGTATTAATACTGCTATGACCAAGAATATCTGCAAGCTTGGCAATGTCCTTTTCAATACCATAGAATGTTCTTGCGAAAAGGTGACGTAGATTATGGGGAAATACCTTTTGTGGGTTTACATTAGCTTGCTCACAAAGGTTTTTCATTTCACGCCAAATATTAGTACGACTCATTGGCTTACCATTTCGGGTTATAAATATAGCTCCTGTTGTAATCTTTTGTTCTGCGACATAGCGCAGTAATTTCTTTTGTAGTTCTCTAACAATAAATACCGAGCGTGTTTTACCTTTAAGAGAAACAACAGCTTCCCCACGTTTTAGTGCTTCAACTGTGATATATTGTAATTCACCAACACGAATCCCCGTAGAACATATTGTTTGTATCAATAAATTTAAGCGTTCATTACCTTTTTGCTTGGCTGTTTTCACAAGTCGCATATATTCTGCTTTAGTTAGTTCCTTTTCTTCGGGACAGTAAATCTGTTGTTGGAGTTTGATGGACTTAACTTTTAAATCAATCCATCCAAGAAATGAAAACAGACCGTTGATTGATGCCAACATTGAATTAATACTTCGTATTGCATATTTTTTAGAAAACAAATTGTTCTTATAAGCGATAACCGTTTCTTTTGTTATATCTACATTACCTACATAAGTGGCAAAACACCTTACATCACGAATATATTTTTCTATGGTATTTGTGCTTTTTTCCTCATTTCTCAGATATATCGCAAACGTTGATATCTGTTTTTCTGTTATAATTCGTCCTTTCATTTTATTTACCTCCGAATATGATTTTACCCATTAGGAATGCAATAATTCCCCTACATCCTTTTGATTTTTTCGCAAAACGCCACAATATCGAAAACAACTTCTAAAATATTGTCTTTACCAATAATCTAAAAGGGCTTCAACTAATTGAAGCCCTTTATAACATGCTAAACGTTCAAATTTTAATTTCAAAATATGTTATATCAATATATTAACCTTATGATAAGATTGTTCTAGTAATTGCTGGAACGATTTGATTCTTACGTGATAAAACATCTTCATGGAAACTATGTTGTTCTCCTACTTTATTTGGGAAAGCTTCCCATAAAGCATCAATTTTATCCCCACAACCATAGAATATTGAACCATTATCAATAATACTAGTAAAAGCTAAAACGACTAAATCAGCTTTTTTATCATTTAGATAAGCTTTTAATTCCACTTCTAATTGGTTTTCAATTGATTTCACTTCATTAAGATTTAAAACAATTACTTGACCAATTAATACGCGATTACCATCAATTTCAAAACGTTTAATATCTTGATTAATCAATTCTTTAGTTGTTTTATTACTAATATTTGATGATACAGCAAACATTTCACTTGCAAAAGTATCAATATCTAATTCAGCAATTTTTGCTAACATGATTGCTATTCCTTTATCTTTAGGAGTAGTTGTTGGTGATCTAAATTTTAATGTATCCGAGATAATTGCTCCTAATAATAAACCAGCTAAATTTTTAGAAATACTTAATTGGTTTTCTAAATAAATCGCAGTAATTATTGTTGAAGCACTTCCAATTATTTCATTACGAAATGAAATAGGTCGACTAGTTACAATATCACAAATACGATGATGGTCCACTACTTCAATTAAATCTGCATGTTCAATTCCTTTAACTGATTGTGAATATTCATTATGGTCAACTAAAATAACTTTTTTACGGCGATAGTTAAGCAAATGATAACGTGAAACAAAACCTACTAAGTGGTTATCTTGATCAACTACGGGATAAGAACGATATCTTGATTTCATCATTACTTTTTGAGCATCATCTACAAATTCATCATCCAAAAACCAAGTGAATTGTTTTTTCATTAATAATTTAACTGGTGGTGAGAAATATAAATAACGTGATGTATTCATTGTCCCATGTCCACTAATAATAATACTACAGTTATATTCTTTAGCTAATGCTATTACTTCTTCATTTACATCATTACACCAAACTAATAATAATACTGCTGCTCCTTTACGAATTAAAGCTTTTTGTGCTTCAATATCATTACCAACAATTACCATACGGTCTAATACATCATAGTATTCGACTCCATTTTGATTATAAGCTACAATACTAACATGCCCACTAAAATGATTTTCACTAGCTTCATGAATTAATTTTCCATCTAAAGTTGAAACAATATTTATTAGTGGTGTTTCTTTTAATAAATTAACACTAAATACTGTATCTTGTAATCCTGCTTTAGATAAATCACTTTTTGAAGCAAAACCTACTAAATGATTTTTTAGATTAGTAATACCAATTGATTTCATATTAGCTTCTTCCATAACTTTTAAAGCATCATAAATCGTTGTATTTAAATTAACACTTAATGGTTTATCCATTTCTATCTCCGCTAAAGTTGAACGAGCATCTTCAAATAACATTGGTTCATCAAAGCCAAAACGTTCTAATAAATATTTGGTTTCTTCTTGTAAGTCCCCTAAACGACAAGCAATTGCATTAACTCCTTGTCTTTGTTTTAAAGCTGCATAAGCAATTGCTGATACAATTGAGTCACTATCTGGACGACGATGTCCGGTTATATATACTTTATCTTGCATAAATAATCACCCCTAAATAATGTCATTAGTATACCACAAAATAACTAATTAAGAAATTATAATAATCAACTTGATTAATTATTAACATATCAGTAAAATTAAACTGAAATGAGGTGTAAAAATGTATAAAGCAATCATTTTTGATTTTAATGGTACGATGGTTTTTGATGGTGATAAACATTTTGATGCTTGGAATCAATTTGCTATTAAATATCGTGGTAAAGCCTTAAGTAAAGCTGAAATGGACTTATTCCATGGTAAAAACAATGAGAAAATCATTGAGATATTATGTCCTAATTTAGATAATGAAACTAAAGTAAAATATTCTAAAGCAAAAGAAGCAATGTATCGTGATAGTTGTTATCAAGATCATGACTTAACTTTAGTAGCTGGTTTAGCTAATATCTTAGATGAAGCTAAAGCTAAAGATGTTAAAATGAATATTGCGAGTGCTTCAATTAAAGATAATATTGATTTTTATATATCTTTCTTTAATTTAGCTTCTTATTTTGATTGTGATAAGATTATTTATGATGATGGTTTACATGATGATAAAGTATCAATGTTTTTAGATGCAGCTGCTAAGTTAAATGTTGATATTAGTGAATGTGTTATTATCGAAGATAGTTTTAGTGGTTTAAAATTTGCCCATGAAGCTAAATGTGGTAAGTTAATTGCGATTTGTGATAAAAGTCGTACTAGTGAATATGAAAAAATCGATTATATCGATGAAATTATTCACGACTACACTAAGCTTACTTTAGATGATATTTTACAGTGAACTACCACAAAATCTAGAATATCGATATATGTGAAAATGGATGTTGCCTTTCGACAACATCCATTTTATCGTTTTTTTAGTAAACAAACACATTGGGCTTGTGCACCTAATTCTTCACCAACAAAACCTAGACCTTCTCCTCTAGTTGCTTTTATCGATACTTGCGAAATATCACAATGTAAAGCATTCGCAATATTCATTCGCATTTGCATAATATGTGGTGCCATTTTCGGTTTTTCAATCATAATTAATGCATCTAAATTCATAATTTCATATTGTTTTTGATCCATTAATTCATATACTTTACCTAACATCCAGATTGAATCCATATCTTTATATTGGGGATCATTATCAGGAAAATGTTTACCTAAATCACCTAGAGCTAATGCTCCTAAAATACTTTCAGCTATTGCATGAGTTAAAACATCTGCATCACTATGACCTAATAATCCTTTATCATGTTCAATTTCAACTCCACCTAAGATTAATTTACGATTCTCTACTAAACGATGAATATCGCTTGATTGACCAATTCTAAACATCTTCATCCCTCCTATTATCATTATAGCAAACTTTCTATTTTTATTGTATCTTTTATGAAGAAATGATATAATCCTCTTCATAAGAAAGAGGGATTATTATGAGTTTTTTTAATATATTATTTATTGGTATCGGTTTAAGTATGGATGCTTTTGCTGTAAGTATTGCGAAAAGTATGACTATGAAAAAAGAAGATCTAAAGAAGTATGCTTTTATCTTTGCTTTATTCTTTGGAGGATTTCAGGCTTTAATGCCGTTACTTGGTTGGTTATTAGGATCTTATTTTGAACCTTTCTTTAATCAATATGCCCACTGGATTGCTTGTATTTTATTATTATTCATTGGAATTAATATGATTAAAGAAAGTTTTGATGATGAAGATAATGATGATAACAAATTAGATTTAAAAGCGATTATTTTATTAGCTATTGCTACTAGTATTGATGCTTTTGCCGTTGGGGTTAGTTTTGCTTTTATGCAAACTAATATCTTATTCGCAATTATGGTTATTGGTATTACAACAGCTATTTTAAGTTTTATCGCAACATTTATTGGTTCTTCAATTGGTCGTTATTTAGAGCATTATGCTGGGGTCTTTGGTGGAATTGTTTTAATCTTTATCGGTATTAAATTTGTTTTAGAACATTATTTGTTTTAGGAGTTTATTATGAAACAACCTTTAGCTTTTCGTGTACGACCAACAACCTTAGATGAAGTAATTGGACAAGAACACTTAATTGGAGCTAATAAACCTTTAAGAAAGTGTGTTGAAGCCAAACAAGTCTTTTCTATGATTTTCTATGGTCCACCAGGATGTGGAAAAACTACTTTAGCGATGGTAATTGCTAATGAATTAAAACTACCTTATCGTTTATTTAATGCTGTAACTGGTAATAAAAAAGACTTAGATGCTATCTTCTTAGAAGCTAAACTAAGTAATGGTTTAATTGTTATTATTGATGAGGTACATCGCTTAAATAAAGATAAACAAGATTTATTATTACCTTATGTGGAAAATGGTTTAATTACCTTAATAGGTGCTACTACTAGTAATCCATATCATGCCATTAATCCTGCTATTCGCTCACGTACGCATTTATTTGAAATAAAAGCTTTAACTAGTGATGGTATCTATCAAACCTTAGTTAATGCTTTAAATCATCCAAATGGTTTAAATAATGAATATCAATATGAGGAAGAAGCTTTACATAAAATAGCCAATGTAAGTAATGGTGATGTTAGATATGCTTTAAATATCTTGGAATTATGTTGTATTGCTAGTGATACTACTTTAACAATCGATTTAGTTAATCAATTTATATCAACACCTAATTATGGTATAGATCATGATGAAGATGGTCATTATGATTTATTAAGTGCTTTTCAAAAATCAATTCGTGGTAGTGATGTTGATGCTGCACTTTATTATTTAGGTTTATTAATCCAAGCTAATGATATGGATAGTATTGAACGTCGTTTAATTACTACGGCTTATGAAGATATTGGACTAGCTAATCCAAGTGCTTGTGCAAGATGTGTTCAAGCAATTGATGCAGCTAAACGCATTGGTTTTCCTGAAGCTAGAATTCCTTTATCTGTCGCTATTATTGACTTATGTTTATCACCTAAATCTAAAAGTGGTGAAGCTGGAATTGATAATGCGTTACAAGCCATTAGAAATCATCCAGCTCAAATTCCTGATTATTTACGTTATACACCAGTTAATAAAGATCCTGAAGATGTTTATGATTATACTCGTAGTGATTTATGGCCATATATACAATATTTACCTAATTCATTACGTAATGAAAACTTCTATCAACCTGAACTAACCAGTTCTTATGAAAAAGTATTAGCTAATAATTTAGCTAAACTTAAACAACATAAACGCTATAATAATTTACGTGAATTAAAAGCTAAATTTAAGAAATAAATACAAAAATGGAGCCTGATAGCTCCATTTTTTATTATTAGAAATATTTAAGATAATGTTTTAAATCACGTTTACTTTCATAACCATGTTCAATAAATAATTTACCTAGTAACTCACGCTCAGCATTAGCAGTCATTCTAATACCTTGGAATCCATTTTTACGTACTGTTTCTTCAAATTTATTTAGTAACATATTTTTTAATTCTTCATCATCACGATATTGCGTTTTAAATACATATTGAATTATATTAATTAAACGTTGAGTATAAAGGGTATTATAAGGACAACCATGAACATAACCAACAACTTCTCCATCCACAACTGCCACTAAAATAATATCACTACCAGCTTCTACTAAGCTTAAAATACTTGCTTTTACCCTTTCTTCATCTGAATTATAACCTTGTTTTAAATTAATAGCATGAATATCTTCATAATCTGCTACTTGTATTCTTCGAATTAATTTTGACATACAATAAAACCCCTTTCTTTTTTATTATTTTATCATAAATATCATCTAGAATACATAGTAATTTAAAAAAAGAGATGAACTCTTTCGTTCATCTCTAATTTAGTTTTATTTTTTGATTAAGTTAGATAATTGTACAAACATCTTCGCAGCTTCTGCTCTTGTTGTATTTGCACTTGGATTTAAATATGTTTCTTCACCTTTTTTAGATCCACTCATTAATCCATTTTCTACACACCATGCAATTGCATCTTTAGCATATGCACTTACAGCTTTGTAATCTTTGAATGTTTCTAATGATTGGTTAGATTTAGTATCTAATCCACATGTGTTAGCATAGTTTCTTAACATGATTGCGAAATCTTCACGTTTAATTGCATCATCTGGTCCAAATTTACCATTAGCATATCCACTAACTACTTTAGCTTCACTTGCCCAAACAATAGATTCACTATACCATAAACCATCTTTAACATCGCTAAATTTATCAGCATATGTTACTTTTGGTTCTCCAGCCATACGATATAAGACTGTAGCTACCATTCCACGCGTAATTTTTCCATCTGGGTTGAAGTTGTTTCCAACATTTCCATCTCTTCCCATTAAGCCTTTAATAGTAGCTTCTTTTACCATATCAGCATACCAAGCATCACTATCAACATCATCATAACCTTTGTATTCAGGTTTAACTTCGATATCTTTTAAGTTAGCTACAGCATCATTTAAGGCTTTAACGGCAGCATCTACAGCTTCTTGAGAAGCATTTCTATCAGCTAATACTTTTTCAGCACTTGCAATAGCACTAGTTAAGGCAGCAATACTATCTTCAGTTTTGTTTGTAGTATCAGCATCTTTAGCAGCTTTAATAGCTTCTTCTAATGCACCTTTATCAGCAACTAATGTTAATGCATTAATTGCATTATAAATATCTTTAGTTGCATTATCTACTGCGTCTTGTTCAGCTTCATCATTAGCTAATACTGCTTCAGCATTTGTTAAAGCAGTTTCTAATGCTTTAATACTTGCATCAATGTAATCTTCTTTGTTTACATCTTTAGCAGCTTTAATAGCAGCTTCTAATATAGTTTTATCAGTTTCAGGTTTATCTCTTAAACCTTTAATAGCTTCATCAACCGCATTAACAGCTTGATCTACATCATATTGAGTAGCATCATCATTAGCTAATAAAGCTTTAGCATTTGTTAAAGCAGTTTCTAATGCTTTAACTGTTGCATTTAATTTGTTTGTAGTATCAACAGCTTCAGCTCTTTCAATTGCTGCTTCTAATGCATCTTTATCTACATTAGCTACAGATTTACCATAACGAATTAATTCAATTTCAGAAATAGTCATCATGTTAGTAACTACTTCATCAGCAGCATTTACAGCTGATAAGATTTCGATATCAACATATTTAACTTCTTTTCCATATTCAGCAAATTCAAATTCGTATGCTTCACTTGTAGTTTCACATAATACAGATGAACTAGTTCCATCTACATAGTAAGCAGTAGCTTTAGCACTTGTTACGTAACCATTAGCTTTGTTTGCATTGTATACGATTGCTTTGTTTAATTTATCTGGAGTTTTTAATGTAAATCTTAATGTTAATGGTAATTTAACATATTCTGGTAAAGCACCATTTACATAGTTGTATTCAATATCCCACATTAATTCAAAGTCACGTGCTGTGTTATTAGCTTTGTTTCCATCAAATAATCCAGCATATGTACCTTGGTGAGTCATTGTTGTTACGTTAGTTCCATCATCAGTTTTTAATACATCGTTGACCATGTTGATGATGAAATCATTTTCTTTATAGTAACTTGGTACATATAATAATGAATCATAAGTAATTCCAGTACCATAAGCGAATACTACTTCATCAGTATATCTAGCTGCAGTACCATCGATTTCTGCTTTGTTGATTGTGATAGGTAATTTACCTTGAGCACCGTAAACACCGAATGCTACTTCAATACCAGCAGATACGTTTGGTGATAATGATGCTTCATTTGTATCAGTAGCTCCACCGATAATTTGTAATGTTGGGTCTCCACTACCATTTCCGAATGTAATTAATAATGCATCAGCATTAGTAAATAATTGAATATCGTATGGTGTAGCTGTTGACATTACAACTGTTGTTTTTTCAGGTGTATTAGTTTCTACATAGTTTACAGCGTTGTATGGTGTAGCTGAGTATGAGTTTTCGAATTTTAATTTAGCAGCATTTAATGAACCGTTATCTGACATAATAACTAAAACATTACACCAGTCTAAGGCATCTTTAAATGTTTTTAATGATTCATCTACACTACCATCAGCTTTGTTTACTTCAGCAGCTCCTTCAATGTTAGCATTCATGAAACGAGTAACTCTTACGTCAGCTCCTTCAGGTGCTAATCCAGCTTCTACTACACGTTGGTAACCAAATGCTAATGTAGCTTTGTTACGGTTTTCAGAAGCAACTAATAATACTTTACTGTCTTCGTTTAATTGAATTGGTAAAGTGTTGTTGTCGTTTTTAACAACTGTAACACCAGCTGCGGCAATTTCTCTTTCCATTGCTTTGTTTTCTTTTCCACCAACTGTAGCTAAAGCTTTATCTAATGAGTAATCATCTTCACTCCAGTCAAGAATGTTTTTGCTTTCTTTTAAAGTTAAGATTCTAGTTACAGCATCATCAATACGATCCATTGAAATAGTTCCATTTTCAATATTTTCTTTTAATCCATCGATTACTGCATCGTATTCAACCATACTTGCTTTAGAAGTTAATGATACTGGCATACAGATTAAGTCTACTCCGGCGTTAATTGATAATGTGATTGATTGTACACGATCCCATTTATCAGCAACACCAGCCATGTTCATTGCATCAGTAGTAACTACTCCATCAAATCCCATTTGGTTCTTTAACATATCGTTAATGATTTTCTTAGACATTGTAGCTGGTAAGTATTCTAATTCACCAGTTTTGTTTGATTTAATTTGTGTATCATCTAATTGAGGGTAAAGAATATGAGCAGTCATAATCATTTCAATACCTTGTTCAATTGCTACTTCATAAGGTTTTAATTCAACTTCTTTTAAACTTTCATATGGTTTATCTACTACTGGTAATCCAGTGTGTGAGTCAGTAGCAGTATCTCCATGTCCAGGGAAGTGTTTAGCACATCCAATTACATCATATTCAGCTAATCCAGCAATATAAGCAGAAGCATGTTCTCCAACTGAAACAGCGTTATCAGAGAATGAACGAGTTCCGATTACTGGGTTATTAGGGTTGTTATTTACGTCAACAACTGGGGCTAAAGTAGAGTTAATTCCAAGTGAAATTAATTCGCTACCGATAATTTGACCAGCCATATTTGAGTATTTAACATCACTAGCTCCTAAGCTCATGTTTCCAGGTAACTTAGTTCCTGAACCAATACGGTTAACACGTCCACCTTCTTGGTCGATTGTGAATAATGTTGGAATACCACCATTAGCTGTCATTGCTTTTTGGTAAGCTAATGTTAAGTTGAAAATTTCTTCTGTTTCTCTAGAGTTTTCAGCGAAGAAAATAATTGAACCGAAGTTGTATTTTTCAACGATTTCTCTTACTTCATCATTCATAACTCTGAATTCACTAACTTTGTCAGCTCCTTCAACTTTCCAGTTTCTGAAGTCAACCATCATCATTTGGTTAAGTTTTTGATCTAATGTCATGTTGTTAACCATGTCTTCAACACGTTTAGATACTTTAGTTGCTTTTACTAAGTTAGCAATTGCATTTTCGATATCAGTAATTGCATTATCAACAATAAGTTGTGTAGCATTTTCATCTTTAATAATATCTTTTGCATCTTTTAAAGCTTTTGTTAATACTGCATATGAATCAGCTGTAAATTTACTTTCGTTAACCATTTCACCTTTTTCAATAGCTACTTCTAATTTAGCTTTGTTTACAGTTACTAATGTGTTGTATGTAAATCCAGTTCCATAAGCAAATACTACTTCGTCAGTATATTTAACACCTGTTCCATTTGCTACAGCTTTAGGAATAGTAATAGGTAATTTACCACTTGCTCCATATACCCCAAATGCTACTTCAACACCAGCAGTTACGTTTGGTGCAATTGAAGCAGTTGATGAACCAGTTGCTCCACCAACGATTTGTTCAGTTGGATCTCCATATCCATTTCCATAACTAATCATTAATGCATCAGCATTAGGATATACTTGAATATCGTATGGAGTATCAGTTGACATTACGATTGTTGTTTTTTCTGGTGTATTAGTTTCAACGTAGTTTACAGCATTGTAAGCAGTTGCTGTATATGAGTTTGTATATTCTAATTTTTTAGCGTTTAATGAACCATTGTCTGACATGATTAATAATGTATCACACCAGTCTAAAGCTGCTTTTAATGTTTTTAATGAAGAATCAACGCTACCATCAGCTTTGTTTACTTCAGCAGTTCCTTCAATATTAGCATTCATGAAACGAGTAATTCTGAATTCAGCTCCTTCAGGTGCTAATCCAGCATCAACAATACGTTGGTATCCATATGCTAACATTGCTTTATTACGGTTTTCAGAAGCAACTAATAATACTTTACTGTCTTTGTTTAATACAACAGGTAATACGTTGTTATCGTTTTTAACTACAGTAATTCCAGCTGCGGCAATTTCTCTTTCCATTGCTTTGTTTTCTTTTCCACCAACTGTAGCTAAAGCTTTATCTAATGAGTAATCATCTTCACTCCAGTCAAGAATGTTTTTGCTTTCTTTTAAAGTTAAGATTCTAGTTACAGCATCATCAATACGATCCATTGAAATAGTTCCATTTTCAATATTTTCTTTTAATCCATCGATTACTGCATCGTATTCAACCATACTTGCTTTAGAAGTTAATGATACTGGCATACAGATTAAGTCTACTCCGGCGTTAATTGATAATGTGATTGATTGTACACGATCCCATTTATCAGCAACACCAGCCATGTTCATTGCATCAGTAGTAACTACTCCATCAAATCCCATTTGGTTCTTTAACATATCGTTAATGATTTTCTTAGACATTGTAGCTGGTAAGTATTCTAATTCACCAGTTTTGTTTGATTTAATTTGTGTATCATCTAATTGAGGGTAAAGAATATGAGCAGTCATAATCATTTCAATACCTTGTTCAATTGCTACTTCATAAGGTTTTAATTCAACTTCTTTTAAACTTTCATATGGTTTATCTACTACTGGTAATCCAGTGTGTGAGTCAGTAGCAGTATCTCCATGTCCAGGGAAGTGTTTAGCACATCCAATTACATCATATTCAGCTAATCCAGCAATATAAGCAGAAGCATGTTCTCCAACTGAAACAGCGTTATCAGAGAATGAACGAGTTCCGATTACTGGGTTATTAGGGTTGTTATTTACGTCAACAACTGGGGCTAAAGTAGAGTTAATTCCAAGTGAAATTAATTCGCTACCGATAATTTGACCAGCCATATTTGAGTATTTAACATCACTAGCTCCTAAGCTCATGTTTCCAGGTAACTTAGTTCCTGAACCAATACGGTTAACACGTCCACCTTCTTGGTCAATTGTGAATAATGTTGGAATACCACCATTAGCTGTACTTGCTTTTTGGTATTCTAATGTTAAGTCAAAGATTTGTTTAGTTTCTTTAGAGTTATTAGCAAAGTAAATGATTGAACCGAAGTTGTATTTTTCAACAATTTCTCTAACTTCATCATTCATTACTGTGAAGTCAGTTTGGCTACTTTCTCCTTCAGCTTGCCATTTTCTAAAGTCAACCATCATCATTTGGTTAAGCTTTTGGTCTAATGTCATGTTTGATAATATTTCTTCAACACGATCAATTGTTTCAGCTTTAGCTGGTACAAAAGTCAATGAAGATAAAACCATCGTACATGCAATCAGCGCCATAAATAGTTTTTTCATAGCTTTCATAATCTTTTCTCCTTTCGCTACAATCAACTAAACCTATGCGGTCTATAGGACATATTAATTGTAACATTATTTTAAGCGTTTGCATACTTATTTATTCATTTTTTATAAACTTTTTTATTTTACATGTTCACAATACGTGAACACCTAACCATCCTTTAAACACAATAAAAATACAAAAAAACCACCGAGAATTACTATTCTCGATGGCTTTCGTTAATTATTTAAATTAATAATTAAGCTTTACCAGCTGAACCGAATTGGTTCATCATAGCGATAACTTTAGCTTTAATAGCGTCAGCTCCTGGTTTTAATAATTTACGAGGGTCGTATCCTTTACCAGCTTTGTCGCTTCCAGCTTCAATGTATTCACGAGTTGCAGCAGCAAATTCTAATTGTAACTCAGTGTTTACGTTAATTTTAGAAACTCCTAAATCGATAGCTTTAGCGATTTGGTCAGCAGGAATTCCTGAACCACCGTGTAATACTAATGGTTTTCCGTTAGTAGTAGCTTGGATTTCTCCTAAACGGTCGAAACTTAATCCAGCCCAGTCAGCAGGGTATTTACCGTGGATGTTTCCGATTCCAGCAGCTAAGAAGTCTACTCCTAAGTTTGCGATTGTAGCACATTCTTGAGGATCAGCTAATTCTCCAGCTGAAGTAACACCGTCTTCTTCTCCTCCGATTCCACCAACTTCACATTCGATTGATAAACCTTTTGAGTGAGCTAAGTCGATCATTTCTTTTGATTTAGCTAAGTTTTCATCGAAATCGTAGTGTGAACCATCGAACATAACTGAAGTAAATCCAGCTTCGATAGCAGCTTTAGCTCCATCGTAAGAACCGTGGTCTAAGTGTAAAGCTACTGGTACAGTGATTCCTAAGTTATCGTGTACTTCTTTAACCATAGCTACTACAGTTTTGAATCCACACATGTATTTAGCAGCACCTTCAGATACTCCTAACATAACTGGTGATTTTGCTTCTTCAGCAGCTAATAAAATTGCTTTTGTCCATTCTAAGTTGTTGATGTTGAATGCACCAACTGCGTAATGACCTTCATGAGCTTTGTTGATCATTTCTGTTGCAGATACTAATGCCATAATTTCATTCCTCCTATATCTAGTTCTTATATATTTTACTCTATTTTTAAACTTTTGAAAAGACTATTTATAATTACTTTACTTCTTTTTAGCTAAAACTAAACAAAAAATCGTATTTTCGATTGATGTTATACAAATATAAACTAGTTTAAATCATCATTACTTTATGTTTACTCTTTTTATTAACTTTTTTATTCATAAGTTATAT
>CAZQJH010000030.1:0-13826 GCA_964593515.1 uncultured Erysipelotrichaceae bacterium | reverse complement strand
GATTATTGCAATGATTACTATTTTTTCTTCTTTTGCTCCAGTTCTAGCAATTAATGCTTTACCAAGTAATTTAAATCAAACTTTCGCAAGTGGAGAACGAGTATTAAATCTATTAAAGGAAAAACCTTTAGTTGAGGATATTAAGCATCAGCATAATTTTAGTTTTAATGAATTAAAACTAGAAAAAGTTAGTTTTGCTTATGAAAAAAAACTTATTTTAAAAGATATTAATTTAAAAGTAAAAAGTGGTGAAATAGTTGGAATTGTGGGGGATTCAGGTTGTGGTAAGTCAACATTATTAAAGTTATTATTACGTTTTTATCGTAAACAAGATGGTTTAATTGCTTACAATGGTATTGATATTGAAAATATTAATAGTACTAGTTTATTAGATAATGTCGTTATGGTTAGTCAAAGTACTTATTTATTTGATGATAGTATAGAAGCTAATTTAAGAATAGCTAAAGTAGATGCGAGTTTAGCGCAAATTCAAGAAGCATGTATGAAAGCTTCAATTCATGATTTTATTATGAGTTTACCTGATGGATATCAAAGTCAAGTAGGAATGTTAGGGGATAATTTATCGGCTGGTGAAAAACAACGTTTAGGTTTAGCTCGGGCTTTTCTAAGTGGTCGTAAGTTAATTTTACTTGATGAACCAACAAGTAATGTTGATAGTATTAACGAAGGTATAATTTTAAAAGCATTAAAAAAACATAAAGAAGATAAAGCTATTATTTTAGTATCACATCGCGAATCGACTATGGCAATAGCAGATCGTATTTATCATATGAAACAAGGATATATTTATGAATAAGGTTGCAAAAAAAAGACAACAAGAACAACAAGTTGTATCATTAATGATTAAAATTTATTGTCATAAACAACATGGAATGAAAGATGGTCTATGTGATAAGTGTCAAGCTTTAAATGATTATGCTAAGTTACGAAGTGATTTATGTCCATTTATGGAAAGTAAAACTTTTTGTGCTAGTTGTAAAGTACATTGTTATCAAAAGGAAAAAAGCGAACAAATAAAAGAAGTAATGCGTTTTAGTGGTAAATGGATGATTCTTTATCATCCATCTTTAACAATAAAACATTTAATTGATTGTAAGTTAAAAAAATGATGGAGGGAATATGAAAAAAGTATTATGGATTATATTAGGTTTTATAGGTTTAATCTTAGGAGCAATAGGAGCTGTTTTACCAATGTTACCAGCTTTTCCATTCTTATTGATTGCTACAATTAGTTTTGGGAAAAGTAGTGAAAGATTACACACTTGGTTTATCAATACTAAATTATATAAGAATAATTTAGAATCATATGTAGCAGGTAAAGGAATGAGTAAACAAGCTAAAGTTAAAGTAATGGTAATGGTTACTTGTTTAATGTTATTTGGTTTTATAATGATGTTTAGAAAAGCTTTATACATACCATGTTTTATTTTAACTTTAGTATGGTTATTCCATATTGTTTATTTTACCTGGGGAGTGAAAAATTATATTCCACAAGTTAATTAAATAGTTAGGGAGGAAATTATATGTCAGAAGAAATGATTGTCAGATATTGTTCACCTACTTTAGCAGGGATGAAAACAGGAAGTTTATATAGTGATTATTGCGAAAGTGAAAAAGAAATGCGCACTTGTGTTTTAGCTTATAATCGTAAGTTAGTTAAGAAAGGTTTACGCGTAATACCTTTAAGATATCATAATAAACGAGTATTAATTTATGTTTATCGTCCTTGTCAATTAGCTAATGATTTACAAGATGGTTTAGCTAATCGCTTATTGAAGAATTGTGGTTATCAAATGAATGATGGTGATCATTGTGTTATTGAATTAATGAAACGTTTAAGTGATAATAATGATTTTCCCCATGAAATTGGTTTGTTTTTAGGTTATCCTCCGATTGATGTTCATGGTTTTATTGAAAATAAATCCTTGAATTGTAAGTGTGTTGGATGTTGGAAAGTTTATGGTGATGAACAAGAAGCAAAGAAAATGTTTGATAAATATAAGAAGTGTAGTGAAGTTTATTGTTCATTATATGCTAAGGGTAAATCAATTGAAGGTTTAAGTGTAACTATTTAAGATATAGAGAAAGAAGTTGTCGTGTTTAATTGCTTAACTAGTATAAAAAAGCCAACTATGGGGGTAGTTGGCTTTTTTTCTTATAATGTTTTTGCTACTAATTCAGCGATTTGTACAGCATTTGTGGCAGCTCCTTTGCGAACTTGATCACCACAACAGAAGAAACTTAAAGCGTTATTATGTCCGCTTAAATCTTTACGAATACGTCCGACATATACTAAGTCTTGATCACTAGTATCTAGCGGCATTGGATATACTTTGTTATTAGGATCATCAACTAATTTAACACCATCAGCATTAGCTAATAATTCACGTGCTTTTTCAACGCTAATTTCGTTTTCAAATTCAACCATAATTGATTCAGAGTGAGAACGATAAATTGGTACACGAACACAAGTACAGTTAACACATAAATCTGGATTAGCTAAAATCTTACGTCCTTCATTTTGCATTTTCATTTCTTCTGATGAATATCCATTTTCATCAAATCCACCAATTTGAGGAATTAAGTTATAAGCAATTTGGTATTGGAAAGTATTAACTTTAATTTCATCACCATTTTTAATTGCATCGATTTGTTCATCTAATTCACGAATTCCTCCAACTCCAGCCCCACTTACGGCTTGGTAAGTTGATACAACCATTTTCTTAGCTTTAGCATAAGCATTTAATGGTTGTAAAGCAACTAAAGCAATAATAGTAGCACAGTTAGGATTAGCAATAATTCCTTTGTGTTTAGCAACATCTTGAGGATTAACTTCCGGAATTACTAATGGTACATTAGGATCTAATCTAAATGCACTTGAGTTATCAACTACCACAGCTCCTTCTTCAACCGCTTTTGGTAAGAATTTTTCTGCGATATCATTTTCAGCAGCCCCTAAAACAATATCAATTCCTTTAAAGCTATCAACACTTGCTTCTTCTACTACAAATTCTTGATCTTTAACTTTAATAACTTTACCAGCACTTCTTGCACTAGCTAATAAGTGTAACTCATTGTAAGGGAAGTTTCTTTCTACTAAGATTTTTAACATTTCTTGTCCTACGGCTCCAGTAGCTCCAAGAATCGCAACATTAAATTTTTTCATTTTTATATCCTCCTAATCAACGACAAATGAATGGTAAATAGCTTCAATTGTACGTTCATAATCTTTATTTTCCACACCAACAACAATATTAATTTCATCACTACCTTGAGCAATCATACGAATATTGATTTCGTTTTTACCTAAGACACTAAATAATTTACCAGCAATACCAGGTTGATACATCATTTTACGACCTACAGTAGCAATTAAAGAAATTTGATCAAATACTTTAACATTATCAGTACCACAAACATGTTTAATATCTGAAACAATATCATAAATAACATTACTTACTTGCTCACTTGGAACAACAATTGAGAATGAATCGATTCCACTTGGAATATGTTCAATACTAACTTTGTAATTTTCTAATACTTCTAAGGCACGACGAATAATACCTACTTCATCAGACATATGACTCTTATAAACAGCAATAATAGTGAAATCTTTTTTACCGGCAATACCAGTAATTAATTGTTTTGATTCAATATTACTATCTTCATCAACAATTAAAGTTCCTTCTTCATTAGGAGCATTAGTATTTAAAATATTAATTGGAATATTTTTATCTTTAACAGGGAAAATAGCTTCTTCATGTAATACACTAGCTCCCATATATGATAATTCACGTAATTCCGAATAAGTAATTTTTTGAATACGTTTAGGATTATCAACAATACGAGGGTCAGCCATTAAACAACCAGAAACATCAGTCCAGTTTTCATATAGAGTAGCATTAGTTAAACGAGCTAGAATTGAACCAGTAATATCACTTCCTCCTCTAGTCATTAACTTAATTGAACCATCACTCATTGCTCCATAAAAACCAGGAATAACAAAACGATCATGATTAGTTAAGAAAGTATCTAAACGATATTTAGTAGCATCATAATCAATTTTACCATCATTAGCAAAGATAATAATATCTTTTGCATCCACAAAAGGGAAACCTAAATATTCAGCCATCATTTTAGCGGTTAAATATTCACCACGTGATACTAAATAATCAGTAGAAATTCCTTTCTTTAATTCTTTTTCTAATTTTTCTAAATCATCTTCAATAGGATAACTTAAGTTTAAATCTTGTTTAATACGAATAAATTTATCTTTAACTAAATTATATAAACTAGTATGATCAACACTATATTTTAAATGTGCTTCTACTAAGTATAATAAATCAGTTACTTTATTATCTTCTTTAGTTTCACGTCCACTAGCACTAACTACGACAATACGACGAGAATCATCAGCTTCAATAATATTTTTAACTTTTCTAAATTGGTTAGAGTTAGCAACTGAAGAACCACCAAATTTTGTAATTTTCAACATATTATTCCTCCTCATTATGGATACTAGCCATAAATGCTTTTGGATCAATAGCTAAGATTTGTTGCATTAATTCATGCATTTTAGCTACTTCCATATTATTGATATGTAAATATTTATCGAAAGTAGAACTTTCATAAGAAATACCATTTAATAAATGACGAGCACTTTTATCACAACGTAAAATATAATCACGTTTACAAATACTTGGATCATAAGTCATATCATTATCTAAAGTTAAATCGATATGTTCTTTGTTTTCTAAAATATCAATAATATCTTGGATAATAGCATTAGCTGTAGCAAATTTACCAGCACCTTGTCCAAAGAATTTTAAATTACCAATAGTTTCACCATGTAATGATATTAAGTTGTAATTATCTTGAGTATTAGCTTCTAAATCATTTAATGAAAATAAGATTGGTTCAACTACAGCACTGTAAGTATTACCTTTTCTTCTTGTTTTCGCAATTAAACGAACGGCTAATTTTAAACTTTTAAAGTAAGTAACATCTTCTTTAGTAATATTACGAATTCCAAAAACCGGGAAATTAGCTGGAACATGATAATTATATGCACTTGAAGCTGAAATACGTACTTTATTACATACATCATATCCATCAATATCTGCACTTGGATCAGCTTCAGCATATCCTAAATCTTGAGCTCTTTTTAATACATCATCAAAAGTAGCTTGATAACGTTGCATATGATCTAAGATGAAGTTAGAAGTACCATTGAAAATACCATGCATACAATCAACATTATCAACTCGTAAGGCTTTTTCTAAACCAGCAATCCAAGGAACTCCTCCTCCGGTACTAGCTTCATAATAAAATTTCACATTGTTTGCTTTAGCACAATCAATAAATTCTTTCATATATTTAGCTACAACTGCTTTATTAGCTGTAACAACATGTTTTTTAGCTTGTAAAGCTTGCATAATATATGTATGAGCAGGTTCTAATCCACCTAATGTTTCCACTACTACATCACAGTTTTCATCATCTAAGATAACTTGAATGTCATCACACATACAAGCTAAGGTTTTTTCTTTTCCTTTGCGAACTAAAACATGACTTACATGTAATTGTTGGCATTGTTTTGTTTTCGCATCTTTAATTATATCATAAACACCGCTTCCAACGGTACCTAAACCTAAAATAGCAATATTCATAAAATCCTCCTATTTTTTTCGAGAACAAATGTCTTTCTAAAAAAAACACTTGTATTTGCAACGCGAACATTGTATCATAGTATTACGAGATTTGCAACATTAAAAGGAGATATGATGATGAAAAATATATATTCTAGTACAAGAAATAAAAATGAACGTTTAAGTGGTAAAGAAGCCATCCTACAAGGTATTAGTCGTGATGGTGGTTTATATGTATATGATGGTATTGATAGCTTAAAATTACCTTTAGAAGCGATGATGGATATGAATTATTTAGAAATGGCTGAAACAGTATTAAAGTTATTATTACCTGATTTTAGTGATGAAGAAATTAAAGCATGTGTTAAAGATGCTTATGAAGGATATTTTGATAATGATGAAATTACACCAATTAAATTTGCTAATGATGATGCTATTTTAGAATTATTCCATGGACCTACTTGTGCATTTAAAGACTTAGGTTTAAGAATGTTACCTCAATTAATGTCTAAATCAATTGCTTCTGCTAATGGAAAAGATGTAATGATTCTAACTGCTACTAGTGGTGATACAGGAAAAGCAGCTTTAGAAGGATTTAAAGATGTTGAACATATTGGAATTAGTGTCTTCTATCCAAAAGGTGGAGTATCTACGATGCAATATCTTCAAATGGCAACAACAACTGGTAATAATACACGTGTGTGTGCCATTGAAGGTAATTTTGATGATGCACAATCAAATGTGAAAAAAATCTTTAATAATCATGAATTAAGAGATCGTTTAGAAAAACAAAATGTTACTTTATCAAGTGCTAACTCAATTAATATCGGTCGTTTAATTCCACAAGTTGTTTATTATATTTATGCTTATAAAGTAATGGTTAAACAAGGTAAAATTAAATTTAATGAACCAGTTAATTTCTGTGTACCAACTGGTAACTATGGAAATGTTTTAGCTGGTTATTATGCGAAAATGATGGGTTTACCAGTTAATAAGTTTTTAGTAGCTTCTAATAACAATAATGTTTTATATGATTTCTTAAATAATGGTAAATATGATCGTAAACGTGAATTCTTTAAAACTATTTCACCTAGTATGGATATTTTAATCTCTAGTAATTTAGAACGTTTATTATATTATAAGAGTGGTAAAAACGATGCTTATATTAATGATTTAATGCATCAATTAGAAGAAAAGGGCGAATATCAAGTTAGTGATGAAATTTTAGCTAGTATTCAAAATGATTTTGTTGGTGGTTATGCTAGTGATGAAGAATGTGTTGCTATGATTAAAAAATGTTATCAAGAAAGTGGTTATGTTTTAGATCCACATACAGCTTGTGGATATAAAGTGATGAAAGAATATCAAGAAGTAGATAAGACACCTTGTGTTTTATTATCAACCGCTTCACCTTATAAATTTACCCCAGCAGTTGTACAAGCTTTATTTGATAAACAATTTGATGATGAATTTGAATGTATGCAAGAATTATATAAACAAAGTAAAATGCCAATTCCTAACTCATTAGCTAATTTAAAAACAATGGAAATTAGACATAATCGAATTATTGCGAAAGATGAAATGAGTGCTTATGTTGAGGAAATGGTAGCTGAGGTATTCCATGATTAAGATTTGTGTTCCAGCTACTAGTGCTAATTTAGGGGTTGGATATGATTGCATGGGTTTAGCTTTAAGTGAATATGCTAATGTATATTTTGATCATTGTTTAGAAAAGTTAATTATTGAAGGTTGTGATGAAGCTTATTGTAATGAAGATAATTTAATTTATACTTCATTTGTGAAAGCTTGTGCCTATATGCAAGAAGAAGTACCTAATTTATATATGAAAGTAGATACTAAAGTACCATTTGCTAGAGGAATGGGAAGTAGTGCTACTTGTATTGTAGCTGGAGTATTAGGAGCTAGTGCTTTCTTTAATAATCGCTTAAGTCGTGATGAAGTATTTTATCTAGCTAATGAAATTGAAGGACATCCAGATAATATTGCACCGGCTATTTTTGGTTCATTATGTGTTAGTTTTGTGGAAGATAATAAACCTTATAATATGCAATATCGCGTATGTGATGATTTAAACTGTGTTATGTTGATACCTGATTATGAAGTTAAAACTAAAGAAGCTAGAGCGGTTTTACCAACAATGATGAGTTATAGTGATGCTACTTATCAAATGGGAAGATGTGTTTTATTAACTAAAGCTTTAGAATTAGGGGATGAAACATTAATTAAGAAAGCTAGTGTTGATCGTATGCAAGAACCATATCGTAAAACTTTAATTAAAGAATACGATCATTGTTTACAAATGTGTAATAAACATCAAATGATTACGATGTTGATTAGTGGAAGTGGTTCAACGATGATGGCTCTAACTAAGAATGTTAGTGAAGCTGAAAAGTTAAAAGAAGAAGTATTAAATAATTATCCAACCTGGCAAGTAATGATTTTAAAAGTTGATCAAGTTGGAGCTAGAAGTGAGGTATTGTAATGAAGAAGTATTATATTGTTGATAGTGAAATACTACCTGATGTTTTTGATAAGGTTATCGAAGCTAGAGAACTATTACAAAGTGGTGAAGTTAAACAAGTATCCGAAGCCGTTAAAAGAGTTGGTATTTCACGTGGTACATATTATAAATATAAAGATTTTGTCTTTGAACCAAATCAAGCAATGAGTCATCGTAAAGCAATTATTTCCTTTATGTTACATCATGACCGTGGTATTTTATCGGAAGTATTAAATGTTATGTCGAAAGCTCATGCGAATATTATTACTATTAACCAAAATATTCCTATTCAAGGAAGAGCTAGTGTAGTTATCAGTTTTGATGTTGAAGGATTAAATGTATCATTAGATTACTTAATGGAACAATTAGAAAATACTAAAGGTGTATCTAATTTATCTTTATTAGCAGTTGAGTAATTATTTAGAAGGATTTTTAAGACAATTGTCGATTAAAAATCCTTTTTTGTTTGTTGATTATGTTATAATGATGTAGGTGATAGAAATGATAAAAAATATAATTTTTGATTTAGGTAATGTATTAAATAGCTTTAAACCAGCTCAGTATTTTAAAAAAGATTTTGTGGATAGTGAACGCTTATGTAGCTATCTTTTTAATGATGATTTATGGAATGATTATGATCAAGGTATTATTCGTAAAGAATATTTATATGAACAAATGAAGTTAAGACATCCAGATGATTATGATGCTTTAGCTTATATTTTAGATCATTGGCTTGAAGTAATTCAACCAATTGATGTTATGTGTAAACACTTTATTACTTTAAGCAAACAAGGATATCAAACTTTTGTTTTATCAAATGTAAGTGAAGAAGGTAGTAAAGTGATGGGATCACAAGAAATAAGTGAATATGCTAGAGGAATGGTTTTTTCTTATGCCTTAAAAATTAATAAACCAGATGCACGCATTTATACTTATTTAGTTGAAACTTATGGATTAAATTATGAAGAATGTTTATTTCTTGATGATAAGGTCGAAAATGTTGAAGCAGCTATTAAATTAGGTATGCAAGGAATTGTGGTTAGTGATATTGAAGAAGCAATGAAAGAAATGGAAGATTATTTATGTTGAAAATAGGAAGTATTGTACAAGGTAAGATTGAACGAATTGATGAACAAGGTAATGGAGTTTTAAAAGTTAAACAAGATTATGTTTTAATTCGTAATGTTTTAGTTAATGAACAAGTTAAAGTTAAAATTGAGAAAAGAATTAAAGATGCTTATCTAGGGAGTATTGTGAATATTGTAGTAGCCAATAAACATCGGATTAAACCTAAGTGTGGTATTTATGATAAGTGTGGTAGTTGTCACTTATTACATTTAGATGAAGTAGGCCAAAAAGAATATAAAGAACAATACTTAAAGAATTTAGTTAAACAAGCTAAATTACCTTTAAAAGTAGATGGGGTTAAGATGATGGATGATCCATATGCTTATCGTAATAAGATTATTATTGGATTTCAAAAAGGTAAGCAAGGAGTTCAAGCAGGCTTTTATGAAGAATTTTCCCACCGTATTATTCCTTATACTAAATGTTTATTACATCCACCTATCTGTGATGATATTATTCAAAGTATTGTATCATTAGTGAAGAAATTTAGATTAGAACCATATGATGAAAGAAATAGACGAGGTATTTTACGTCATGTTTTAATACGTTATGGAATGGTTTCAAAGCAAATAATGGTTGTTTTTGTTTGTAATAATAAGGTTGTACCTAATATGCAAGCGATTATTAAATCCTTAACAACTACTTATCCTGAAATTAAAAGTATTGTATTAAATGTTAATACACGTAAAACAAGTATTGTTTTAGGTAATGATGAAAAAGTATTATATGGTAAAGGTTATATTGAAGATACTTTATGTGGCTTAAATTTCAGGATTTCACCTAAATCTTTTTATCAAATAAATCATGAACAATGTGAAGTATTATATCAAAAAGCAATTGATTTATTACATTTAAGTGGTAATGAGGTCTTATTGGATGCTTATTGTGGAATTGGGACAATTGGTATGTATGCTAGTAAGTATGTGAAAGAAGTTATTGGGGTGGAAGTAAATCAAGATGCTGTAAATGATGCAAAACGTAATGCTAAAGAAAATGGGGTTAATAATATTCGCTTTGTTTGTGAAGATGCTTCTAGTTTTATGGTTAAACGTGCTAAAGCTAAACAACATATTGATGTGGTGGTTATGGACCCACCTAGAGCTGGTTCTAGTGAAGAATTTATTAAAAGTGTAGCTTATTTAAAACCTAAACAAGTTGTTTATATTTCTTGTGGACCACAAAGTCAAATGCGTGATTTAAAATGGTTTGCGAAATATGGTTATAATGCAACTAATATTGAAGGTGTTGATATGTTTCCACAAACCTTAGCGGTTGAAACGGTTGTCTTGCTTTCCAAGGGAGAGGACGACTCAAAAAAGGTGCGTGTATAGTTCTAAAGGATGTAGTAATTGAATAAAGATTCGCTTTGATTTAAAGCAATCTTTATTCTTTTTTTATACCATGATAAAAAAGACTCTAGTTTTTACCTAGAGTCAATCAAATTATAATTAATCCACGACAGTTCCATGACAAATTTCACGAAGAGTTTCAAAAGCATAATAAGGCTTATTACCGTCAAAACTTACCGATACTTCCATATATAAATAATCTTCATCTAATAATGCACGATTATGACCAGGTGAGTCTTTCCATGCTTGTAAAATAACAGCTGGATCAGCCCCATATCCAATATTTTCACCACCACACATATCCTTACCTATATAATCTCTTTCATTATAATTAGTATCATGCGAGAAATTAGTAGTTAATTCTTTCGCCCTAATATCAGCCCAAGTTTTCAACGCACTTGAATGAATAAATGGTCTTTTTCCGTTAGCAACACGATAATTATTAATTTCTCTATATAAGTAATCTTCTTCAGTTTGTTTTACCAATTGCCAATAAACTGGGTTAGTAACAGAGCCATCAACCATAATAAATCCTGTTGTATCATCAAAAATATAACAATCTTTATATTTTTCATCAAAAATAGAATCACATTTCCAGTTAGTACACCATGATTGTTTATCAATCTCGCTCTTATTAGCAAATTTCAACCCATTAATATAGAAGAAATTTAAAGTATCTTTATTACTAGTTGAACTATTACTAGAACTATTATTCGAACTACTAGAACTATTATTTTTATTAGCATTAGATGAAGAATTATTAGTAGTAGAATTATTTTTGTTGCTGCTATTGTTACTAGTAGTATTAGATGATGAAGAATCTACTTTCTTATCATCTTTTTTAGTTTCTTCTTTTTTATTGTCTTTCTTTTCTTCTTTTGTCGGTTCATCTTTTTTATCATCTACATTAGATTGATCATTTTTGTCTTCATTCTTATCTTCTTTTTCCTCCTTGATAATATCATCCTTTTTTTCAACATCAATTTTTTCTTCAGTTTTATCAGTATTATTCACCAAAACTTGATCACTTGGTTGTGAAGAACAAGCTGATAAAGAAATAGAAGAAATCGCAAGTAGTAACATTAATAAAGATTTAATTGTTTTCATAAAATTACCTCCTAAAGTATATCTTTACACTAATAAAGGTAATTACTAAGTAACAAATTAACCAAGAAATCCATTAATTTATAAAAAAAGACTCTAGTTTTTACCTAGAGTCAATCAAATTATAATTAATCCACGACAGTTCCATGACAAATTTCACGAAGAGTTTCAAAAGCATAATAAGGCTTATTACCGTCAAAACTTACCGATACTTCCATATATAAATAATCTTCATCTAATAATGCACGATTATGACCAGGTGAGTCTTTCCATGCTTGTAAAATAACAGCTGGATCAGCCCCATATCCAATATTTTCACCACCACACATATCCTTACCTATATAATCTCTTTCATTATAATTAGTATCATGCGAGAAATTAGTAGTTAATTCTTTCGCCCTAATATCAGCCCAAGTTTTCAACGCACTTGAATGAATAAATGGTCTTTTTCCGTTAGCAACACGATAATTATTAATTTCTCTATATAAGTAATCTTCTTCAGTTTGTTTTACCAATTGCCAATAAACTGGGTTAGTAACAGAGCCATCAACCATAATAAATCCTGTTGTATCATCAAAAATATAACAATCTTTATATTTTTCATCAAAAATAGAATCACATTTCCAGTTAGTACACCATGATTGTTTATCAATCTCGCTCTTATTAGCAAATTTCAACCCATTAATATAGAAGAAATTTAAAGTATCTTTATTACTAGTTGAACTATTACTAGAACTATTATTCGAACTACTAGAACTATTATTTTTATTAGCATTAGATGAAGAATTATTAGTAGTAGAATTATTTTTGTTGCTGCTATTGTTACTAGTAGTATTAGATGATGAAGAATCTACTTTCTTATCATCTTTTTTAGTTTCTTCTTTTTTATTGTCTTTCTTTTCTTCTTTTGTCGGTTCATCTTTTTTATCATCTACATTAGATTGATCATTTTTGTCTTCATTCTTATCTTCTTTTTCCTCCTTGATAATATCATCCTTTTTTTCAACATCAATTTTTTCTTCAGTTTTATCAGTATTATTCACCAAAACTTGATCACTTGGTTGTGAAGAACAAGCTGATAAAGAAATAGAAGAAATTGCTAATAAACTTGCCATAAGAATATTAATTTTCTTTTTAAACATATTAACCACCATCCTACTTTAGTTAAACTTAAAACATTCCAAACCCATTACCACCATTATGATGAAATCCTCCAAACGAATTATTTTGTTCTTGATGTGCTGCATGTTGGGCTTGATGTGCTGCATGTTGTGCTTGATGTGCTGCTTGTTGGGCTGCCTGTTGGGTTGCATGTTGGGCTGTCTGTTGGGCTTGATGTGCTGCTTGTTGGGTTGCCTGTTGAGTTGCTTGTTGAGATCTTTGTAGCTCCCATAATTGTTGTCGTTCCATTTCTTGTTGAATATGTTGTTGCATTAAAAATCGAGCACGATTTCTTTGCATTTTGCGTTTTTGTTCTTCATCTCTTTTGTCATCACAAACAAAAGTAATCATTAGTATTACCATTAATATCATAAAAAATAAAATTTCCATCTTTGTTACCACCTTTCAATTAAATTAAAATTTATTATTTCGTTTTGTATATGATTGTTTCTAATCCTATTTTCTAATCAACCAATTACCACCCCTTCACTAACTTCTTGGATATAATGATCATCAGCAGTATAATCAGTATAATGTGCTAATTCGTCAGCAATATTGGTAAAACCAACAAAGTATGTAGCGATTCGTTCATTATTAAGGGTTGTTACTTTAAGTAAAGTAGGTGTTCCAATAATACCCAATGTTGCATTATCACTTTGATAATCTCTTACTTTGATTATTTCACCATTATTTGAAGATGTCTCATCTATAAAATAAATATTACTATCGTTTTTAACCCTTTCACAATTAAAGCGATAAATTTCAGGAGTAGTAGATAAATCAACCCTATTTAAGTAATCATCAACATCCTTACAACCATAACAATCTTCTAAATAAAATAACACATAATAACTATCCTCTTCTTGATTTAATAAATCTTTAACTGCAATAGAT
>CAZQJH010000029.1:0-14155 GCA_964593515.1 uncultured Erysipelotrichaceae bacterium | reverse complement strand
AAGCTACTATTAAAGGATTAATGGGTAAAGATGGAAATGTTGGAAACAACTTTAACCCAGATGGAAAAATTACGCGTGGAATGGTAGCTACAGTCTTATATCGTATGGCTGGAGAACCAAAAGTAACATATGCTGATAAATTTAGCGATGTTAAAGATGGTTTATGGTATAGTAATGGTATTGTTTGGGCAAGTGAAGCTAAAGTAGTTAGTGGATATGCTAATGGTAAATTTGGACCAGATGATGCAATTAAACGTGAAGATTTCGCCATCATGTTAAGAAACTATGCTAATACATGTGGATTAGATACTAAATCTAGCCAATCATTAGAAACATTCAAAGATTACAAAGCCGTAAGTGCATATGCAAAAGATGCAATTGCATGGTGTGTAGAAAATGGATTAATGAGTGGATCTAAAAAAGGTGAAGAAACATATTTAAACCCAAGTGCAAATACAACAAGAGCTGAAGCTGCTAAGATGTTTGTACAATTATCTAACTTAATCAAGAAATAATTAAAATAAGCGCTGGAAATCCAGCGCTTATTGCGTTATTATAAAATAAATTAAAGAGGTGGTTAAGATGATTCGAAGAGCAATAGAAAGTGATTTAGCACGTTTAAATGAATTATTAAATCAAGTTTTACATGTTCATCATCAAGCTAGAAGTGATTTATTTAAAGATAATAGTAAAAAATATGATGATAATACTTTAATTGATTTAATAAAAGATGATAATAATCCTATTTTTGTTTATTGTTTAGATGATAAAGTAGTAGGATATGCATTTTGTCAAATATATGATTATCAAGAACATATGATTTTTCAACCGATTAAAGGAATATATATTGATGATTTATGTGTTGATCAAGCTTATCGAGGAAAACATATTGGAAAACAATTATATGAATATGTATTAGCATATGCCAAATCAATAGATTGTTATAATGTTACATTAAATGTTTGGTATGATAATACTAGTGCTTTACGTTTTTATGAAAGTTTAGGTTTACATATTCAAAAAATTGGGATGGAAGTTATTCTATAAAAAAATACCGCTTATTCAAATGAATTAGCGGTATTTTTGTTAGGTTAACCCTCTTGGTAATAACAACCTTCTTCTTGTGATGGAGGAAATCTTTTTCCTTTTTTCACATCGACATTGGTATTAACTTCATTACCTTTAGCATCATAACATGTGTAAGAACCACTTTTTTCACAGTTCATACCTGGTCTATATTTCTTGTTTGCCATTGAAACACCTCCCACTATTATCATTAACAAGTTGATTAAATTTATGCGTAGATATTGTTTATTTTTTTGATTATTGGTAAAATTGAGTAAAACGAGGTGGTTTAATGAAATTATTAGCTAGTGATTACGATGGGACTTTACGTAGTGAAGCCTTAGTTAGTGAGAAAGATAAAGAAGCAATTAAAAAATTTCGTCAAGCTGGTAATATGTTTGCTATTGTTACAGGACGAAGTATGGAATCTTTAAGAAAAGAAATTGAAGTTAATCAATTTGAATATGATTTTTTAATAACTAATAATGGTGGAGTTATTTATGATCAAAATAATGAGTTATTACAATGTAGTTATATGTCTTATGAACATGCAACTAGTATTATTCAATATATCAAAACTTTAGATTGTGTATCATATGTTATTAATGATGGATATGCACGCTTTAAATTTAGTGTTGATCCTAATCAAATTGATCATAAATATGCTAATGTAGATGAAAGTAAAGTGAGTGAAGCAGCTTTATTAGATAAAGGGAAAATAGCCCAAATTGTTATTTCCTTAAATGATTCGAATTTAGCTAAAGAAATTGCTCAACATATTAATACTCAATATAATGGATATGCTCATGCTTATGTAAATGTCAATTGTGTAGATATTGTACCTGATGGAGTATCTAAAGGAGAAGCATTACATATTATGGAAGAACATTTAAATGTTAATCATGATGATGTATATGCTATTGGTGATTCATATAATGATTTAGCAATGATTGAAGCATTCCATGGTTGTTGTGTTTCATATGCTGTAGAAGATGTACAAAAAGTTTGTGAACATGTTTTTGATGGTATATGTGAATGTATTGAATATTTAATGGAAAACTAGAAAGGAAGTGTAATCATGTGGGGTTATTTTACCTGGAATAATTTGGTTACAGTCTTAAGAGCAATTATTGATATTGCTTGTATTTGGACTTTATTTTATTATTGTTTAAAATATGTGCGTAACAATTCACGTACAATTCAAATTTTTAAAGGAGTTGTAATTGTTGTTGTTTCGCGTTTTATTTCTAATTTATTAGGATTAGCAACTTTAACTTCATTAATCGATATGATTATGACTTGGGGAGTTGTAGCTATTATTATTATCTTTCAACCTGAAATTAGAAGTGCATTAGAAAAAATGGGGAAAACAAGTTTCTTTACGGGAACAACAACCCTTTCAAATAATGAAAAAGAAAACTTAGTAAATGAATTAGTTAAAGCATGTGGACAAATGTCATCTACTAAAACAGGTGCCTTAATTTCGATTGAACAAAGTCAATCATTAAATGATTATATTAGAACTGGTACCCGCATTAATGCTGAAGTTAGTGCTGAAATTTTAGGTACTATTTTTCAATATGGAACACCATTACATGATGGGGCAGTTATTATTCAAGGGGTTAAGATTGCTTGTGCGGCGGCTTATTTTCCACCAACTACTATTGATTTAGATACTACTTTTGGTGCCAGACATCGAGCTGCGATTGGTATTAGTGAAATTAGTGATTCGATTACGATTGTTGTGAGTGAAGAAAGTGGAAAAATTTCAGTTGCTCAAGGTGGACAATTAACAACGATGAGTTTAAGTGAATTACGTGAATTCTTATATGATGCGATTGTGGCATCAACTAAAAAAGAAGAAAATGAAGACAATAACAAACGTTTTTCTTTTTTCAAGAAAAAAGAAAATAAAAAACAAGTTGAAAATACAGTAGAAGAAGTAGTTGAAGAAACTAATGATAAAACAAGTGAAGAAATTGTTTTAGATGAAAATACGGTTGTACTACATTATGAAAGTGATGAAGAAGGAAGTGATAGCCATGTCTAAGAAGAAAAAAGCACGTTTAAATAATATGGAAAAAAAGACGGAGTGGGCTAAAGCTATCTCAAAGAATAGTCAACCATTTCAACGAACATATGCACGAATTGAAGTATTAGTAGGAAAAATCTGGCATTTTATTTCGGAATTTATTGATCGTTATTTATTTAATCCACGTTATGGTAAATTTATTGCTTTAGTTTTTGCCCTTATTCTATATATAAGTATGAACTTTGATTCAAATGGATTTTTAGAAAATATTCAAAATGTAGAAACTTTAGGTAGTTTCCCGGTTAATGTATTAGTAGCTGATGAAGCCTATGAAGTTAGTGGATTACCTAATGAAGTAGTTGTTCGTTATATGGGAGATATTGCGAATATTAAAAGTGCTAAACAACAAAAAGGTTTTTCCGTAGTAGCTGATTTAACAGATTTAACTGAAGGAGTACATGAAGTTGCTTTATTACCACAAGCAGCGCCAAGTGGGGTTGAAGTGGTAATTGAACCTAGTAATGCAATTGTCACAATTAAGAAAAAATCCATTCGTCGTTTTACTTTAGGTTATGATATTGTGAATCAATCTAAAATGGATTCAACTTATGATATAGGCGTACCAGTATTTAAAGAAAGTGAAGTATATGTTCGTGCTAGTAAAGAAACATTAGATTCAATTGCTTCAGTTAAAGCCTTAATTGATGTTTCGCAAGCATATAAAGAAGACTTTACTTGTAAAGCAAAAATAGTTGCTTATGATAATAATGGAGATCGTTTAAATGTTGATATTATTCCTGAAACAATGGATGCAACAGTAGCTGTAAGTAAACCACAAAAAGAAGTTGATGTAGTATTACAAGCTAATGGAGATATCCCAAATGGAATGGCTATTGCCTCATATACAGTTAATCATCCAAAAGTAACTATTTATGGAAAAGAAGATGTATTAAAAAATATTGATACGATTCCAGTAGTTATTCCAGCTTCAACGCTAACAAGTAATCGTACGATTACGATGCCATTAATTGCCCCAAATGGGGTTCGACAAATTAGTGAAAACTTTGTAGATATTACCATTAAATTAGATAAAAAAGAAGTTCGAGAAATTAAAAATGTTGATGTGGAAATGATTAATCTTAAAGAAGGATTTAAAGCTACTTTTGAAGACAAAAATGAAGTTAGTGTTGTTTTAGAAGGAGCTGAAAAAGTTATTAAAGGGGTTAAGGCTGATGATATTAAGGTTTATGTTGATTTAAGTAAAAACGATCAAGTAGGAACCTATGAATTACCAGTTTTAGTTGAAGGTAATAATCCTTTAGTAAATTATTCCCTAGGAAATAAAACGATTTCTGTTGTCATTAGTAAGGTTGGTGATTAGAATGGGGAAATATTTTGGAACTGATGGGGCTAGAGGTAGAGCAAATGATACTTTAACTTTAGAAATTGCCCTTAAGATTGGTCAATATTTAGCTTATCACTTTGGTAAAGATAAAAAAGCTAAAATTGTTTTAGGAAAAGATCCACGCTTATCATCAGATATGTTTGAAGCTGCTTTATGTAGTGGGATAACTTCATGTGGAGGAGATGTTTACTTAGTGGGTACTTGTCCAACTCCATGTGTTTCATATTTAAGTGCAAACGAAGGTTTTGATTGTGGAGTCATGATTTCTGCATCACATAATCCATTTTACGATAATGGGATTAAATTATTTAATCATAAAGGTTGTAAGATGGAAAAAGAAATTGAAGACTTAATTGAAGCTTATATTGATGATGAAACAGATATTGTTTTAGCATTAGATCAAGCTTTAGGGAAAACATATCCTTATCAAGAAGGATTAAAACATTATCAAACATGGATGAGTTCATGTTTTGATTTAGATTTAAGTAATTATAAAATCTTATTAGATTTAGCTAATGGTTCAACTTGTAGTAGTGCTAAGGCTATTTTTGAAACTTTTAAGGCGAAAGTTGATTGTATTAATGATCAACCAGATGGAATTAATATCAATAATCAATGTGGTTCAACTAAACCTCAAGGGTTACAAGCAAAAGTTGTAGCTGGCGGTTATGATTGTGGATTTGCTTATGATGGTGATGGTGATCGTTTAATTGCAGTTGATGAAAGTGGAGCAATCGTTGATGGTGATGCGATAATGTATATTTGTGGAAAATATATGCAAGCTAATAAGCAATTAAGTGATGATTGTGTTGTAACAACCTTAATGAGTAATATCGGTTTATATAAAGCTTTTGAAAGCTTAAATATTAAAAGTGAACAAGTCGATGTTGGGGATAAATATGTTTTTGAATGTATGAAAAAACATGGATATGATTTAGGAGGAGAACAAAGTGGACATATTCTCTTTAATCAATATCTAAATACCGGAGATGGTGTTTTTACTTCATTAAAACTATGTGAAGTAATGCAAGCTAGTCAACAAAGCTTAAAACAACTAAAAGCTGATTTATTTATTTATCCACAACTATTAAAAAATATTAAAGTTAAAGATAAAAAGATTATTTTAGAAAATGAATATTTATGGCAATGTGTTAAACAAGTAGAAGAAGCATTGCATGGTGAAGGTAGAGTCTTATTAAGACCTAGTGGAACAGAACCGTTAATTAGAGTGATGGTTGAAGCTAAGACAGATTTAAAATGTCAAGAATATGTCGATTATTTACTACAAATCGTGGCTGAAATTGACGGATAAATTAAGAAAATTATGTGAAAAGAGAGGTTAAAAATAAAACCTCTTTTTTTTTAAAATAATTTAGTTTAAAATAAGAATGATAAAGAAATTAGGTGAAAGATATGAAGAAAGTTATTTGTGTTGTAGAGGATGAAAAAGCCTTAAATGATTTAGTTAGTCAATATTTAAAAAAAGAAGGATATGAAACTAGATCTTATTATACATATGAAGAAGCTAAAAATCATGTGAATGATTTAGATGTACATTTATGGGTTTTAGATATTATGTTAGATGATAAAAGTGGTTTTGATTTAATTGAAGAAATTAGAGCTAATGGACGTGATTTACCAGTAATATTTATGTCAGCCCGTGATAAAGAATTTGATCGTATTATCGGTTTAGAAAAAGGTAGTGATGATTATATTACAAAACCATTCTCCCCAAAAGAATTAGTTTTACGGGTTAATAATGTTATTAAACGAGTATATCGTAATGAAAATAATCGTATTCTTTTCGATGGTTATGAATTAGATGAAGAACAACGTAAAGTATTTGCGGATGGGGAAGAAATTGATTTAACTACGAAAGAATTTGATTTATTAATGATGTTTATTAAAAATAGAGGAATTGCTTTTAACCGTGAACTTATTCTAACAAACGTATGGGAAGAAAACTATTACGGTAGTGATCGAGTTGTTGATGATACCTTAAGAAGATTACGTAAGAAATTACCAAATTTAAATATTCATACAATTTATGGATATGGATATCGTTTAGGATAATATGCGACGCTTTAATCAATATATTAAAAGTTTGTCATTAGCTCAACAATTAACCGTATTGATTATTGCATTTGTTTCATTTTTCGCTGTATTCTTTTTTGTTTATATTAATGGGAATGTTAAGAATGCCGTAAAAGATGAAATGTTTGCAACTCTTGACCATACGCAAAATACTATTGAATTAATGTCAGGTTATGATCAATTACCGACAACGATAAATGGGGTTAGTGTTTATGAAATTAAAGTTGTGGATAATTATTTAATTTTAGAACATGATGGTACTGGAATTTCTCCTAAAGAACAAGAAACAATTAATAAAGCTATGAATACCCTACTAACAACGTCTAAAAATCGAATGCATGGGGAATTCGATAATGCTTATCAAGGTTTAGATGCTTTCTATAGTGTCTATCGTACTAATGATAATCATTATCTTTTAGCTAGAACATATAGTAATAATATGCAAAAGTTAGAAAGTATTCTAGTTAATAGTGTTATCTATATTACCATTATTGCTATAGGTTTCTTCTTTTTAGTAATGTCAATATGGGTTGTTACTTTAATTCATCCACTTAATTTAATTAAACACTATATTGAAAAGATTAAAGCTGGTGATGAGGAAGCCACTTTAACAATTGAACGTGGTGATGAAATTGGTGAATTAGCTACAACGGTTGTGGAAATGCGAAGTGAATTGCAACGACAAGAAAAAACTAAAGAAGAAATGATTCATAATATCTCACATGACTTAAAAACTCCAATTGCTACCATCAAATCATATGCTGAAAGTATTAAAGATGGAATTTATCCATATGGAACTTTAGATAGTAGTGTTGATATTATTATTGAAAATGCGGAAAGATTAGAAAAGAAAGCTCATAGCTTATTATACTTAAATCGAGTAGAATATTTGATTTCGCAAAATGATAAAGGTTCAAAGACGCAAATGAAACCTATTTTAGAAAAAGTTATCCAAAATAGTAAAGTTAAACGTCCAGAATTAGAAATTGTAGCCAATTTAAATGATGTTGAATTTAATGGAATTAGTGAACCATGGACAGTAGCTATTGAAAATATATTTGAGAATGCATTACGTTATGCGAAAACTAAAATTGAAGTTTCATTAAGCTCAAATGAATTAACTATCGCTAATGATGGAGAATGTATGGAAGAAGATCGAATTGAAACTTTATTTAAGCCATTTGAAAAAGGTAAAGGTGGTAAATTTGGTTTAGGATTAAGTATTGTTGCGAAAGTAGTTCATGCCAATGGTTATGAAGTACGTGGGGAAAATTTAACTAAAGGAGTTATTTTCAGAATCTTTAAAAAGAAAACTAAAACAAATAAACATTAAGTAGTTAGTAAGATACTAGCTACTTTTTTTATGATTAGTTAAATTGGAAATGCTTACATTTTCATTTGAAAAAAAGATAATATATGTTAAAATGGATTATGAATAGATGAAAGGAGAATAAGATAATGGGAAAATCTATTTTTAAAAAATTATTAGTAAGTGTTAGTTCACTTGCAATGATTATTTCACCATTAAGCTTACCTTATGCAACAAGTGTAAAAGCTGCGCAAGAAGATTTAAAATTATGGTATACTTCACCAGCTGATATCACTAAGTATTATGAAGGTTGGCAAGAAAACTCTTTACCACTAGGAAATGGTGGAATTGGAGGAAGTGTTTTTGGTGGAATTACAACTGAAAGAATTCAGTTGAATGAAAAATCATTATGGTCAGGGGGTCCAGCTGATGGACGTAACTATAATGGAGGTAACATTGAAAATGCTACTTATACAAATCCTTATACTGGACAACAAGTAACAACATCAATGGCTGAATTAGTTAAAGTAATTCAACAACTATTTAATGATGGACGTGATAGTGAAGCTTCATCATTATGTAGTAAATTAGTTGGAGTTAGCGATGATGCTGGTACTAATGGATATGGTTATTACTTAAGTTATGGAAACATGTATTTTGACTTTAAAGATATTAATGCTAATAATGTAACTAATTATGTACGTGATTTAGACTTAAGAACAGCAATTGCTTCAGTTAACTATGATTACAATAATACACATTATTCAAGAGAAACTTTTGTTTCTTATCCAGATAATGTTTTAGTAACTAAATTAGTTGCTGATGGTGATAGTAAATTAAACTTTGATGTTAGAGTTGAAGCCGATAATACAAGTGGTAGTGCGGCTAATAATAACCAAGGTTATGGACGTAAAGCAACAACTACAAGCAAAGATGGAGTTATTACAATTGAAGGTACTTTAAATGATAACGGATTACAATTTGCTTCTCATACTAAAGTTGTAGCTAAAGATGGAAGTGTTAGTGATGCAAATGGTAAAGTTAGTATTACTGATGCTAGTGAAGTTGTTATTTATACAACAATGGGTACTGATTACAAAAATGATTATCCAAAATATCGTACTGAAGAAACAATGGAACAAGTTAGTTCACGTATTTTAGCTTATGTTAATGAAGCTAGTGAATTAGGATATGATACAGTAAAAACTAATCATATTAAAGATTACGATAACATTTTTGGACGTGTTGAATTAGACTTAGGTCAATCAATGGGTAATAAACCAACAAATGAATTATTAAAAGCTTATAATAACGGAAGTGCTAGTGAAAGTGAACGTCGTTATTTAGAAGTATTATTATTCCAATATGGACGTTTCTTAACTATTGAATCTTCTCGTGAAACACCTGAAGATGATCCAACAAGAGAAACATTACCTTCTAACTTACAAGGTATGTGGGTAGGAGCTAACAACTCACCTTGGCACTCTGATTACCACAACAATGTTAACTTACAAATGAACTACTGGCCAACATATACAACTAATATGGCTGAATGTGGTGAACCATTAGTTAACTATGTTCAATCATTAGTTGAACCAGGACGTGTTACAGCTAGTATTTATGCAGGAGTTACTTCTAATGAAGGTGAAGCTAATGGATTCATGGCTCATACTCAAAATAACCCATATGGATGGACTTGTCCAGGATGGTCTTTTGATTGGGGATGGTCTCCAGCTGCAACACCATGGATTTTAGAAAACGTATATGCTTATTATGAATATACCCAAAATGAAGATTTCTTAAGAAATGAAATTTATCCATTATTAAGAGAAGAAGCTAAATTATATGATGCAATGTTAATTGAAAATAGTGATGGAGAATTAGTATCATCACCTTCATTCTCACCAGAACATGGTCCTAAGACAGCTGGTAACACATACGAACATACATTAATTTGGCAATTATACCAAGATGCAATGGATGCAGCTGAAATCTTAGGGGTTGATGCTGATTTAGTTGAAACTTGGGCTGATCACCAAGCTCGTTTAAAAGGGCCTATCGAAATTGGAACAAGTGGACAAATTAAAGAATGGTACCATGAAACAACAGTAAACTCAGTTGGAGCTGGTTATGGTCACCGTCATATTTCACATATGTTAGGATTATTCCCTGGAGATTTAATTAACGAAGATACTCCAGAATGGTTTGCAGCAGCTAAAGTATCAATGCAAAACCGTACTGATGAAAGTACTGGATGGGGAATGGCTCAACGTATTAACACATGGGCTCGTTTACAAGAAGGAAACAAAGCTTATGAATTAATTACAACATTATTCGCTAATGGTATTTATTCTAACTTATTCGACTACCATGAACCAAGATACTTCCAAATTGATGGAAACTTTGGATATACTTCAGGGGTAGCTGAAATGTTATTACAATCTAATGCTGGATACATTAACTTCTTACCTGCATTACCAGATGCATGGGCTGATGGAAGTGTTGAAGGATTAGTAGCACAAGGAAACTTTGAAGTAGATATGACATGGGCTGATGGAAAATTAACTGATGCACAAATTACTTCAAATAGTGGAAAAACTTGTACAATTGATGCACCTAATGCGGCATTAGCTAGCGTTGTAGATGCTTATGGAAATGCTGTAGATGTAAATATTATTAGTGAAGATCGTATTTCATTTGAAACTGAAAAAGGTGCAACTTACCGTATTAGTGGATTCAGTGAAAAAATTAGTGATGTTGAAAACTTTGTAGCTGAATTAGCTGAAGATGGAAATAGTGTTAACTTAACTTGGGATGCAGTTGATGGATATACATATACAGTATTCTACTCAATTGATGGAAGTGAATTAGTAAGTGTAGCAGGTGGTTTAACTGAAGGTAAAGCTAATGTTGAATTAACTGTAGATGCAAGCTTATATACATTCTATGTTCAAGCTGTTAAAGGAGCCGAAGTTTCAAGTAAAGCAAGTGCTAAGATTGCTATTGAAGAAGAAGTTAAACCAGTAGAAATTGTTGGATGGGTTGATGATCGTAATTCAGTAATCCAATATAGTGGAAACTGGGGAGACTGGAATGAAGCAGTTAACTACAATGGAACTATTAAATTCTTACAAAACCCAACTGGAAATGAAACAGTTAAGTTTACATTTGTAGGAACAGGTATTGAAGCATATACTTGTTTAAATAGAGACCGTGGTATGTTTGCTGTATATATTGATGGTGAATATATCGAAGATTGTGATACATATTCAGCAAGTACAGTTCGTCAACACAAATTCTTTGCGAAGACAGATTTAGAATATGGAACACATACTATTGAATTAAAAGTATTAAACAAAAAATGTGATGATTCAACTGGTACTAAAGTTGAATTAGATGCATTCAAAGTATTAAATGATAACCAAAAATTACCAACATCAATTACTTTAGATAGTGATACAGGAGTTAAAGTATATCCAGCTGGTAAAGCTTATACTTTAAACTTAACTGCTGTACCAACACCAAGTGATGCAACTGATGGTACATATACTTGGACATCAAGTAACCCAAGTGTTGCTAGTGTTGATGCTAATGGTAAAGTAAAAGTTAGTGGAACTAGTGGTGAAGCTACAATTACTTGTACTTTAGAAACTAATGCGGAAATTAAAGCTACATATGTAATTCAAGTTGTAGAAACATCTAGTGAATACAACGTAAATGTTGTTGAAGATGGTTTCGTAGTTGAAGGACAAGCTAACAATGGAGCATTAAATACTGAAATTACTTACTATCCAAGTGGAGCATGGTATACATGGTCAGGAGATCCTGCTGGTTCACATTCAGGAGGAACTAAATCTGAAACTAACTGGAACCAATCAGCAGATGCATACTTTGAATATACATTTACTGGTGTAGGTATTGAAGTTTATGCCCACCAAAATACTAATGGATTAGGAACTTATGAAATCTTTATTGATGAAGTTTCTCAAGGAACTGTTGCCTTAAAAGGTAGTGAACAAATTAAACAAAAACTTATTTTCTCAATCACTGGTTTAGAAAATAAAGAACATACAATTAAAGCTGTAAATGTTGAAAGTGGACAAGTTAACTTAGACTGCTTAAAAGTATTAACACCAAATGAAAACCGTGTTGATAAAGAAGTATTAATGAATAAAATTGTTGAAGCTAGAGATATTGTTTACAGTGTTGGAGTTGTATATGAAAATACTGAAGTAGTAGCAACTGCTATGGTTGAAGCAGCTAAAGTAATGAATGATGCTACAGCTAGTCAAACTGCAGTAAATGAAGTATTAGCTACATTAACTAATGCTATTAACCAAGCTGGTAATGCATCTGCACCAATTGCTGATGATGCAACAATTAAAGTTGTAGCTGATCAAGTAGCAGCGGTAGTAAACTTTGATGGATTTAAAGGTGCATTAAGTTACAAATACCGTGTTTATGAAGAAGGTAGTGAACCAAGTGGTGAATACACAACGATTACAAGTGATACATTCACAATTGTTGGTTTAAAAGCTAATACTAAATATGTAGTAGAAATTAAAGCAATTAATGATGCTGGTGAAACTAGTAAAACCGCTACATTCACAACTTTAACATCTACTTCTGTAGAAGGAATTAAAGATGTGCAAGTAACTAAAGAAGGTGAAGATGTAAAACTTACATGGACTTTAGGTGAAAATACTAGTGGAACATATGTATATGTAAATGGTGAATTATTAGATGGTACATATACTACAAGTGTAACAATTAAAAACGTAAGTAATACAACTGATACAGTTGTGAAGTTTGTAGCATTCTCTCAAGATGGTATTATTGCTACTCCTTACCAATATGTAATTAAAGCAAATGGAATTAGTCGTGATGCATTACAAGCATTAATTGATGAATGTGCAAACCACGATTATACTGGAGTAACTGCATCAACTAAGAAAGCTTTAGATGATGCAATTGAAGTAGCTAAAGAAGTATTAGCTAATGAAGAAGCAAGCCAACAAGCAATTAATAAAGCTTACCAAGATGTATTAAATGCATTTAGTAATATTAAAACAGAAGCAAATAAAGATGATTTAAGAGCATTATATGATGCAAATAAAGATAAAAATGCTAATGAATATACTAATGAAACTTGGAATGATTTTGCTAGAGCATTATCAACTGCATTAAAAGTATTAAATGATGAAGATGCTACTCAAGATGAAGTAAATGCTGCTTTAGATACATTACAAAATGCAATTGATAGTTTAGTAACTAAAGCTGAAGCTGAAAAAGGATTAATTAATACTGAAGCTAACAAAGATAAAGTAAGCGTTATTGACAAATCAAGTGAAGCTAAAGGTGATGAAGGTGCTGGATTAGGTACAGCTGAAGCTACATTAGACTACGCTGAAAATACTTACTGGCACTCTAATTGGAAAGATGCTTCAGTTGCATGTCCTCAATATATTACATATGATTTAGGTGAAAACTATGACTTAACTAAGATTAAATTCTTACCTCGTCAAGGATTCAAAAACGGAGACATTTTCCAAGTTCAATTATATGTAAGTAACAACACTGACTTTACTGAAGGAAATTTAGTTGGAACATACGACTTCGATAACAATGGAACTAACTTAAATGATAACTCATGGCATACAATTGAATTCAATGCTAGTGGACGTTATGTGAAATTTGTAGTAACTAAATCAGGTGGAGATACAGCTAAGAATACATTTGTTTCAATGGCTGAAATTAGATTCTATGGAAGTGAAACTAGCGAAAAACCAGCTGAAGTTAATAAAGCTGATTTAGAAAAAGCTATTGAAGAAGCTAGTAAAGTAAATAAAGCTGATTATACTAATGAATCAGTTATTAACTTAGAAGCAGCTTTAAGAGATGCTGAAGCTATTAGAAATAAAGAAGATGCTACTCAAGATGAAGTAGATGCTGCTGCTAAAGCTTTAAATAATGCAATTACAGCATTAGTTGAAAAACCAGTAGTAAACAAAGCTGAGTTAGAAAAAGCTATTGAAGAAGCTAGTAAAGTAAATAAAGCTGATTATACTGATGAAAGTGTTAAAGCATTAGATGAAGCTTTAAGTGCTGCGAAAGCTATCGTAGCTAAAGAAGCTACTCAAGACGAAGTAGATGCTGCTACTAAAGCCTTAAATGATGCAATGAAAGCTTTAGTTGAAAAACCAGTAGTAAATAAAGCTGAGTTAGAAAAAGCTATTGAAGAAGCTGAAAA
>CAZQJH010000028.1:0-14330 GCA_964593515.1 uncultured Erysipelotrichaceae bacterium | reverse complement strand
ACTTTCTTTAGAAAATAGTTTAAAATCAATATAAGGGGTGATGAACATGAGTGAAAAACACGCTTTTGATGATTTTGGAATTAATTTATTTAGTGAAAATGTAATGAAGGAATGGCTTCCTCATCCAATATACAATAAATGGAAAACTGCTACGCGTAAAGAAGATGCTTTAGATCGTCCGACAGCTGATGCGATTGCTCATGCGATGAAAGCTTGGGCAATGGAAAAAGGAGCAACCCATTTTACGCACTGGTTCCAACCAATTGGTGGTACAACTGCTGAAAAACATGATAGTTTTATTGAACCTGGTGATATGAATCAACCAATTGCACGCTTCTCTGGTAAATCATTAATCAAAGGAGAAGGAGATGCTTCTAGTTTTCCAAATGGTGGTTTAAGAGCTACTTTCGAAGCGAGAGGATATACATATTGGGATTGTACTTCCCCTGCTTTTATTCGTGGTAATGTTTTATGTATTCCAACAATCTTTGTTTCTTATAATGGCGAAACCTTAGATAAAAAAGCACCATTATTAAAAAGTTTAGAAGCTGTTTCAAATCAAGCAACACGAATTGTGAATATCTTAAAAGATAAAGATATTAAACGGGTCTTTGCTATGGTAGGATTAGAACAAGAATATTTCTTAATTGATGCGAATCATTATAACCAACGTAAAGACTTACAACACTGTAATCGTACTTTAGTCGGTGGAATGCCAGTTAAATCAATGGAAGTTAGATCGCACTACTTTGGTTCAATTCCTAAACGAGTAAAAGAATTTATGCGTGATGTTGATGAAGAATTATGGAAATTAGGAATTTATGCGAAAACTGAACATAATGAAGTAGCACCATGTCAATTTGAATTAGCACCATTATTTAGTGAAGTTAATATTGCCATTGATCAAAACTTATTGATTATGGAAATTTTAAAAGAAAAAGCTGAAGCCCATGGGATGAAGTGTTTATTACATGAAAAACCATTCCAAGGAGTTAATGGAAGTGGAAAACACAACAATTATTCATTAATGACTGATGATGGTCAAAACTTATTAGAACCTGGTGATAAACCACATGAAAATATTCGTTTCTTATTATTTATTTGTGCTATTATTCAAGCTGTAGATAAATATCCTGAATTATTACGTATGGCTTCTAGTTGTTATGGTAATGACTATCGTTTAGGTAGTGATGAAGCACCTCCAGCTATTGTTTCTATTTGTATGGGTGATGAATTAGAAATTGTTTTAGAAAAACTTCGTAAAGGTGAACATGAATTAAGTGCTGATTTTGAAGCTCAACCTTATGCAATAGCTAATTTATCATATGTACCAAAAGATACTAGTGATCGTAACCGTACTTCACCATTTGCTTTTACTGGTAATAAATTTGAATTTAGAATGGTAGGAAGTTCAAGAAGTGCTTCAACAACTAATGTTGTCTTAAATAGTATTATTGCGGATTCTTTAAGAGAAATCGGTGATCGATTACAAAAATTCAAATATATTGATGATATTCGTAAAGAATCATTAGTTATTTGTCGTGAAATCTTAAATAAACATCATCGTATTTTATTCTCGAAAGATGGATATAGTGAAGAATGGTTACAACAAGCAAATGACTTAGGTTTACCAAATATTGCTTGTTACTTAGATTCAATCAGTTCCTTAGTAGAACCTAAATCAATTGAAATGTTTGAACGTAATAAAGTATTTACTAAAGTAGAACTTGAAGCTAGAGTTGAAATTCTAACTCAAGAATATCGTAAATCAGTTAAATCAGAAGTATATACTTTATTAGAAATGACTCGTAAAGAAATATTCCCAGCGATCATTAAAGAAATCAAATTCTATAGTGATGCCCAAAATTCATTAGGTCGTAATGTTCATTATTATCAACGTAAATTAGATAAATTAGTTAATTTAATTGACCAATTAGAAAATAAATATGATAATTTACGTGATAAAATGCAAGATCGTAAAAAGATTGTTGGTAATATGAAAAAAGCTCATTACTTAAATGATTATGTTTTACCAGCTATGAATGAATTACGAAGCGTTATTGATGATATTGAAGAAAATATTAGTGCAGAAAACTATCCATATCCAACTTATGATGATATGTTTATGAATATGCAATAACTTAAATACTCTAACTTTAATTTAAAGTTAGAGTATTTTTTTAACAAACTCTTAACAAATCTTTACATAAAACTTTGTTATACTTATCATGTAATATTTAGGAGGAAATATTTATGTCAATCGAACACGTTGTTTCATTGCTAGGAGGACTTGCTTTATTCTTATATGGAATGCATATGATGAGCGATGGATTAGAGCATGCTGCTGGTGATCAAATGAAAACAATTTTACAAAAAATCACTTCTAATCGTTTTTTAGGAGTTTTAGTTGGAGCTTTAATTACAGCAGTAATTCAATCTTCAAGTGCTACTACCGTTATGGTGGTAGGATTTGTTAACTCAAAGTTAATGACTTTATCACAAGCTGTATGGCTTATTATGGGTGCTAATATTGGTACCACAATTACTGGTCAATTATTAACTTTAAATGTTAGTACCATTGCTCCAGTTGTAGCTATTATAGGGGTTGTCTTAGTAACTTTTATTAAAAATAAAAAAGCTAATGCAATTGGCTTAATTATGGCTGGTTTAGGTTTCTTATTTATCGGAATGGATATTATGAAAGATGCCATGGTTCCACTTCGTGATGAACCCTTATTCATTAATTTATTAACTACAATTTCTAATCCATTCTTAGCTGTTTTATTTGGAGCTGGATTTACGGCTTTAATTCAATCTTCAAGTGCTTCAGTAGGTATCTTACAAACTTTAGCTGCTTCAGGCTTAATTGGTTTAGATTCAAGTATTTATATTATTTTTGGACAAAACATTGGTACTTGTATTACTTCTGTTTTAGCTAGTTTAAGTGGTAATCGTGATAGTAAACGAGCTACCATCATCCACTTATCTTTTAACTTAATCGGTACTTTATTATTTATGATTGCTATTCAATTTATTCCATTTGTGGATTTAATGCAATCAATTACCAGTGCTCCAGATGCCCAAATTGCTAATACTCATACTATCTTTAATATTGTAACTACGTTAATCTTATTACCATTTGGTACTAAATTAGCTAAATTACCTACATACATTTTACCAGTATTACCAAGTGAACAAGCCGAAAGTGGTATCGTTCCATTAACTTTTGTGGATGAAACAAACTTAGGGTCTGTCTCTATTGCCATTTCATCATTACGTAAAGAAGCTTTATCAATGTTACAATTAAGTGAACAAAGTGTCTTACAAACAATTAAAGCTCTTTATGGTGATAAAGTAGATCATGATGAAATTTATAAACGCGAAAAACATATTAATCAAATTAACTTCCAAGTTACCCAATATATGTCTAAAGTAAGTTTATTAGAAAAAAATGAAAATCAAGCTAATACGATTAATAGTTTATATAAAACATTTGCGGATATTGAACGTATTGGTGATCATGCTTTAAACTTATGTGCTTATTCTCAAGCTGAAAGTGAAATGAAATTAGAAGATGCTAAAGAAATGAAAGTTGAACTTGAAAATTTATATGACTTAATTAATCAAGCCTTCCGTTTCATTTATACATATGACTTTAATAAACATATGGATGGATTTGATAATGTGGAACTTATCGAAAATAAAATTGATGATTTAACTATCGCTTATCGTCAAAACCAATTAAATCGTTTAGCTGAAAATAAAGTAAGTGCTAATGATACTGTTGTATATTCAGAAATCTTAACGGATATTGAACGTATCTCCGATCATTTAATGAATATTATTGAAGAATGTCGCAATAACAAATTTACCATTAGTGAAGATTTATTCGAAAGTGGTATCCAAGCTATTAACCAAGCTTCTTAAAAGATTATCAAATGATAATCTTTTTTTTACTTATTTTTTACCATTTTTTAACAATTTTTACATTTTTCCCTTTAAATTTATCCACAAGTAAGTTATACTTTAAGCGTAGTAATAAGGAGGTTTAAATTAAGTAATGACATTTTTGATGCCTATTGCTATCTTTTTTTTACGATTTTTAGGTATCTTTGACAATTAAATATATCAACTATTATATAGAAGAAAGGAGAATCATTTAAATAACTACATTTAAATGAGTAATTATATGGAACTTACAAACATTGTAGCTCTTTTTGGAGGGCTAGCTTTATTCTTATATGGAATGCATATGATGAGTGATGGGCTAGAACATGCTGCAGGAAATAAGATGAAAAGTATCTTACAAAAAATTACTTCTAATCGTTTCTTAGCCGTTTTAGTTGGGGCAGCTATTACTGCCGTTATTCAATCATCTAGTGCAACTACCGTAATGGTTGTGGGATTTGTTAACTCACAGTTGATGACTTTAAATCAAGCCGTATGGATTATTATGGGAGCTAATATTGGTACGACAATTACAGGTCAATTATTAACTTTAGATGTTAGTACATGGGCACCAGTTGTTGCTATTATTGGAGTTATCTTAGTAACTTTCTTGAAAAATAAAAAAGCCAATGCAATTGGTTTAATTATGGCTGGTTTAGGATTTATCTTTATTGGAATGGATATGATGAAAGATGCTATGGTTCCACTTCGTGATGAACCTGTCTTTATTGATTTAATGACTAAAATCTCTAATCCATTCTTAGCTGTCTTAGTTGGAGCTGGATTTACAGCCTTAATTCAATCATCAAGTGCTTCAGTAGGGGTCTTACAATCATTAGCTACTTCAGGTTTAATTGGTTTAAATACAAGTATTTATATTATCTTTGGTCAAAATATTGGTACATGTATTACTTCATTCTTAGCTAGTTTAAGTGGTAATCGTGCTAGTAAACGAGCAACGATTATTCACTTATCCTTCAACTTAATTGGAACATTATTATTTATTGTCTTAATTCAAGTTGTTCCATTTGTGAATATCATGGAATCAATTACTAGTGCTCCAGATGCACAAATTGCGAATACTCATACCGTATTCAATATTTTCACTACTTTAATCTTATTACCATTTGGTTATAAATTAGCTAAATTATCCGAAATTATCTTACCGGTTTTACCTGAAGAAAGTGAAGATGCTGGAGCTGAAATCCCATTAACTTTTGTGGATGCGAAAAACATTGGTTCATTACCAATTGCTATTTCTTCTTTACGTAAAGAAGCCGTTTCAATGTTACAACTTTGTGAAAAAAGTGTAACTCAAACAATTACTTCATTATATGGTGAAAAAACTCCATATGATAAAATTATTCTTCGTGAAAATCGCATTAACTTTATTAACTTACAAATAACTGATTATATGTCTAAAGTTTCTTTAATTGAAAAAGATGAAGCTGAAGCTAATACGATTAATGGTTTATATAAATCATTCTCAGATATTGAACGTATTGGTGATCATGCTTTAAATTTAGCTGATTATGGAAACAATAGTAACTCATTATGTTTAAGTGATGCTACTTATATTAAAGAAGAATTAGAAACATTAAAAGAATTATTATTAAAATCATTTGATTTAATTTATTGTTTTGATTTAGATACTCATGAAGATTCATTTGAGAAAATTGAACGTATTGAAGATCGCATTGATGAATTAACTCAAACTTATCGTGAAAATCAATTACAACGTTTAGCTGATAATAAAGTTAGTGCTAAAGATACTATTATTTATTCAGAAATCTTAACAGATATCGAACGTATCTCTGATCACTTAATGAATATTATTGAAGAATGTAAACGTAATAATTTCACTTTAAGTAATGACTTATTAGATTCAGGAATTAATGCAATTAACCAAGCAAGTTAGAAGCTGTTTAAACAGCTTCTTTTTTTAACTAAAAAAAAGGTTAAACAGTTAAGTTTAACCCTTATTCATAAGAAATAGTATCTACATTAATTTCTTTTTTATCTAAACGAGTATTAACCCATTCACGATATGCATAATAAATAATCGCAAATACTGGTACCCCAATAAACATTCCAACAATACCGAAAAGTCCTCCACCAATACATACCGAGAATAAAATTCCAATACTAGGTAAACCTAATTTATCACCTAAGATAATTGGACCTAAAATATTACCATCAAATTGTTGAATAATTAAGATTAAAACAGCAAAAGTTAAAGCATCCCATGGATTAATAATCAACATAATAAAGATACCTGGAATTGCACCAATAAATGGTCCAAATACTGGAATCATATTAGTAATTCCTACAAATACCGAAATTAATAAAGCATATGGTAATGATAACAAACTACAACAAATATAACATAAAATACCAATAATGGTCGAATCAATAGCTTTACCAAGAATAAAATTATTAAAGATTTCCCCACTCTTTAAAGCCATACGATGTAAATACTTAGCATCATTTAATGCAAAGATAGCATAGCAACTTTTCTTTACATATCCTAATAAACGTTCTTTATCAATCAACATATATAAAGCTGAAATTAAAGCAACTAATATATCAAAAATGGCACTACCTAAACGATAAGTATAGTTAATCATTTGAGGAATTAAATCCGTAACATAATTCGTAATATTACTAAAAACACCTGAATTAGTTAGATAATCAATAATTCGATCACTTTCAATTCCTTCTTCTTGGATAAAAGTTAAAACTAACTTTTGGAAATCTTGAATATATTGTGGAAAAGAATTAACTAACGAAATAATACTATCAACTAATTGTGGTAATAACATCGCTGCCACTAAAACCACAAAACAAATTCCTAATAAGATAGCTAAAACCGATGCTAAGGAACGCTTAATTCCCTTCGAAATAGGGATTTTACCTAAGATTTTACTTTCGATAAACATCATTGGATGATTTAATAAAAAAGCAATTGCAAATCCAATCATAAATGGACTTAATAATGATGTTATTTCATTAAATATTTTTTGCACTGAAGCAAACTTCGCAAAGAAGAAATAAATTGCTACTCCACATGACACAATAACTATTGCTAATAATAAACGTTTTTTATTTTCTTGATCAAAATTAATTTTCATCAGATCACCTCTAGCATTATTATAACATATATTTTCACTAAATTTATGTACAAATACTTACAATTATCTTATAATTGTTGCGAAAGGTTTGAAACCAATCCGTAATCAACCACGGTAAATAGGTTGATAGAAAGGAAAAGATATACTATAAATGACTAGCTAAAAATGTCTTTTATAATATATCAGCTATTTAACTTGGAACAATATCTAGTAGAAGGAAAAATCGCTGTAAAAGCCGTAATTTCTGGTAAAAAACGTAAAATTCATCAAGTATATATTGATCGTAATAAAAAAGATCGTGATACTAATTATATTAAATCACTTTGTAAAGCTCATCATATTCCATTAAAATTCACTACTCGTGAAGAAATTGATAAATTAGCTAGTGGAAGTACCCATGGTGGAGTTATTGCCACTTGTGGCGAGCGTGAATATCAAGACTTAAATAAAGTCTTAAAACAAAAAAATATCTTTTTAGCTTTAGTTGAAGGAGTTGAAGATCCTTATAACTTTGGGGATATTTGTCGTAGTTTATATGCTGCTGGATGTGATGGTATTTTACTTCCTAAACGTAATTGGACTAGTGCTGTTACTACTATTACCAAAGCTAGTGCGGGAGCTAGTGAATTAATCAATATGTATGTATGTGAAGACTTTAAAGATACCATGGCTACATTAAAAAATAATCATGTACAAATTTGTTGTGCAATGCGTGAAGATGCTATTTCTTTATACGATTATCAATTCCCTAATCGTTTTGTTATTTGTATTGGTGGTGCTTTACGTGGTTTATCTTCTAGTATTCTTACTAGTAGTGATCAAAATATTTATATTCCTTATGGAACTAATTTCAAAAATGCTTTAAGCTCATGTTCTTCAACATCAGTTTTTGCCTTTGAAATTTTACGTCAAAACCTAAAAAAGTAAGAGCCTGCGCTCTTACTTTTTTTTAACTATTTTGTTTCCATTGTACAATTCCACCCATATTAATAACTTGTTTATAACCTAAAGCTTCTAACTTACGTTTAGCACTTGCAGCTCGCTGTCCACTACGACAAGTTACATAAATAACTTCATCTAGTCCTAAACTAATAGTTTCAATTTGAGCTAAAGGAATATTAATTGCACTCGGAATATGTTCTTCTTCATATTCTTCTTTATCTCTTACATCAATAATATTTAACTTGCTATTATTAGCTAAAAGATTTTTAACTTCATTAATAATTTCATTAAACATAGCTTAATCCTTTAATAAATATCCCGCAAAGATATAAATCATATGTACATAAAATTCTTGATAACCTAAAAAAGCTAATATTCCACTTAAAAATGGTGCTACAAAATATCCTAATTGCATAAATAATAAGAATACAAATAATAAAATAGCAATAATTTGTTTAATTAATGATGGGTTACGTCGATGACTACGATTATTTAAGGCATAACCAAAATAAAATAAAGCAACAGCCATAATAATTGTTAATAAGGTAGCAACAAATCTACCACTAATATAAGTTTGCACAATTCGTGAAAGAATCGCCGAAATAATAATTACTAAAATCGGAACGCCTAATCTTCTTAAATCATCCATTATGCTTCTTGTGAAAGAATAACTACTTCTTTCATTACATCTCCATTCATCATATTACGAACTGCGCCTAAGTTATCAGTAACTTTACCAAATACCGTATGAACTCCATCTAAGTGAGGTTGTGGACAGTGACAAATAAAGAATTGACAACATCCAGTATTTAACCCACGGTGAGCCATTGATAAACTTCCATCAACATGTTTATGTGGATTTCCTTTAGTTTCACAAGGAATTGTATATCCTAAATCACCAGTACCATTACCATAAGGACATCCTCCTTGTGATACGAAGTTTTTAATTACACGATGGAAAGTTTTTCCATTGTAATATCCTTCATTAACTAATTTCACAAAGTTTTCTACTGTTTTTGGGGCTTCATCAGGATATAATTCAAAAGGTAATTCAGCTCCATTATCTAATACAATTTTTCCATAAATTTTCATAATTAATCCTCCTATATAAATATAACTTTATTTTGACTATTAATAAAACGAATAGCCCGTCCTTTAATGATTTCATTACCTAAAATACCATCATAAGTAACATTACTAACCACATGAGTATTACCACTCATAGCTTCATTAATGGTAATTAAACCTTTATCTAAATGAATCATTAACTTATCTAAAATACTTATATCAATCATTTCTTTACCATGAACTCCAAATCCTAAAGCTTTTTGTTTAGTTAACTTATCCCCATAACTTTCTAAATATTGTTGATTAAACCACGAATAAGTAGCTCCACTATCAAAACCTAATTTTAGAATTTTACCTTGTTGATCTTTAGCTAAAATAAGTGGAAAAGCCCCTACATAAGCATTAGGATGATTAAATTTATAATGATTATCTAAAACCGTAAAACATTTTAATCTAGCATTAATTTCAAAATCTAATTGTGAAAGTAAATCCCAACCAATAATTCCATCAAAATTAATTAAGTCAAACTTACCAAGTTTCATTTGAAATACTTTATCATCTAATAAAACCATGCTTAAATGTTCATAAGTAACATTACCTAACTTAAGTTTTTCAATATTATAAATTTCTAAACTTTCCATTTTACCTGATATACTACCAACTTCAATTTTTTGTTTATTTTTTAAATACCTAATTTGTTTTAAAGTATTTTTACGAATAGCACTCATTTGTGCTCCCGTATCAACTAAAAAATTGAAGGTAATTCCATTTATTTCAATTGGAATCGTATATAAATGTAACTTCGTATAAGTTAATGGTAAACTAAAAGGTAAACTTGATACTTGTACTTTTAATAAACTAGCATATTTTTGTTTACTTTCCGCTAGCAACTTAAAAAAGGGGGTTGCTTGCAAACTATCTTTTAATGTTTGATAAACTTGTTGATCGATATTAAAACGTTCAACTTGCTTGATATGACAATAATGCATCTAACCACCTCTTTCTTATTATAGCTTTTTTTTATTAAAATACAACTAATATTATTAAGCAAATCATGCTTAATAATACAAATAGCTCTTGCTTTCGCAAGAGCTATTTAGTTATTTCTTAATTAAGTTTGATAATTGTACAAACATCTTTGCAGCTTCAGCTCTAGTAGTATTTGCACCTGGATTTAAATATTTTTCTTCACCTTTTTTAGAACCACTCATTAAGCCATTTTCTACACACCATGCAATTGCATCTTTAGCATATGAACTTACGGCTTTGTAGTCTTTGAATGTTTCTAATGATTGTTTAGTATTCGTATTTAATCCACAAGTTTTAGCATAATTTCTTAACATAATCGCGAAATCTTCACGTTTAATTGCATCATCTGGTCCAAATTTACCATTAGCATATCCACTAACTACTTTAGCTTCACTTGCCCAAACAATCGCTTCACTATACCAGAAACCACCTTTAACATCCACAAATTTATCAGTATATGTTACTTGTGGTTTACCAGCCATACGATAAATAACCGTAGCTACCATTCCACGCGTAATTTTTCCATCTGGGTTAAAGTTATTTCCTACACTTCCATCTTTTCCCATTAAACCTCTAATGGTAGCTTCTTTAACCATTCCACCATACCAAGCTTGATCATCAACATCATCATAACCATAATATGGTTTATCTTTTAATGCTTTTAATGCTTTATTTAATTCATCAAATACTTCACTTACTTCATCTTCACTAGCATATGGATTGTTATTAACTTCATTAGCTTTATTTAAAGCAGCCTTTAAATTAGCTACACTTGTTTCTTCTTTAGTAGCTAAATCAAGTTCCTTAACTTGCTTAATTAAGTTATTTAAGGCTCTTTTATCAACATCTTCTAATGCTTTAATGGCAGCTATTAACGAATTTAAAACTTCATCTACTTCTCTTTGTTTAGCATCAATATTGTTTTTAACACCTTCAGCTATACTAATAACTTTATTTAATGCTTTAATACTAGCATTAGTTTTACCACGTGTATCTAAAGTTTTAGCTTCATTAATTTTACTAATTAAAGCCGTCTTATCAATACCTTTAATTAAAGATATAGCATTAATTAATTCATTGATTACTTCATTCACTTCATCTTCACTAGCATATTTATTCTTATTAACTTCATTAGCTTTAGCTAATGCATTATTTAAATTAGTTACAGTTGATTCGTCTTGATTAGCTAAATTAAGTTCCTTAGCTTGTTTAATTAAGTTATTTAATACTGTTTTATCAACATCTTTTAAATTGTTTATTGCTTTTAAAACACCTTCAATTGCTTTATTAACCATTGCATTAGTAGCTTCAACATCTTCATTAACCTTAATCGCATAAGCAATTGCTTCATTTAATTGTTTAATTGAATCATTAGTTTTACCACGTGTATCACACTTTTCACCTTTTGAAATAGTTGCAACTAATTCTTCTTTATGCACAATTTCTTTTAAGTTATTTTTAGCTTTTTTAAGAGCTTCAACCATCATATCAATATCTTTTTGTGATTCAACTTTATTATCTAAAAGATTTTTAGCTTGAACTAATACTTCATCTAACTTAGCTAGCGAATCACTAGTATAATAATCACGTTTTAAGTTATTTACACACTCATTATAAAGTGTTTCTAAAACCGTATAATCTAATACGATTAAGTTATTAATCGCCTTAGATAACTCTTTATAAGCCTTTTCTACATCTTCTTTAGTCGCTTGACTATCATTAATAACAGCTAAAGCTTTATTATAAGCATTTTTAAAAACATTATAACTATTTTTATCATAACTTAATGCATCAATATCACGATAATCATTACATAATATTTCTAAATCAGATTTATCAACCGTTTCTATTTTTTTAAAATGAGCACTGATTGTTAAATCATAATTTACGGCAACTCCAATATTATTATAAGGAGAGAATAATTTATCACCAATATACCATCCCTCAAAAACATAACCCTGATTAGCTACTGCATCAATATTATTATATTTTCCACTTTCTACATAACCAGCTCCAATAACTGCTCCACCTTCATATGGATAAGCATTTAAAGATACTTTAAATAAACCAGTTGTATCATTAGGAATATCTTTTTTAAAGACTGCTTTAATCACTACATCTTTGTTAGTTACAAATGAATAGCTACTTTCCGCAGAAACAAATTCATTATTAACATACCATCCATCAAAACAATATCCAACATTAGGATAAGCAATTACTTCAACTCTTTCATCATCAAAGTAAGTTCCACTTCCATACATTGTTCCTGCCTCATGGTTATCACAAATTGTTTTCACATCAACTTGTTTTCCACTACGTTCAATCTTAAATGATTTAATAACATGTCCACTATATTCATTAATTCCATTAATATATACTTTCGCATTACCTACACGATCATTTTGATAATATTCAATAAAGTAGTCTTTACCTTCAACTAGTACCTTACCATCTACTTCAACTTCTACAACTGGTTCAATTCTTTTTCCTTCATAATAAAATTGATCATCTAATAATGTTACATTACTATTACTAATTTTTTTACCACTAGCTTTTTGATTAGAGGTGAAAGCTTTAATACGTGCACAGAATGAAGCATGATATGAATTACTTAAATCATTCCACTTATTGCCATCAAAAACAAAACTTTGTTGTTCATGAGTTGTCTCATCAAAAACAGTTTCACCCCAAGTATCACTTCTTGAAACATAGTATGATGGTCTAGTATTATTAGTTGTATTTAACGTAACCACAATTGAGAAAGTTTCACCTTTATGTAGTTCAATACTTTCATTTAAAGGTATAGTATAAATTCCTGAGCATAATTTAGAACCTTTAACACTTTGAGCTAACATTGCTTCTCCACTAGTAGGATCATTTAAATCAGTTAAGTTTTTATATACTTGAATACTATAATCAGTATTACTAGAAGCAATTGCTACACTTACGGCTTCTAAATATTCAACATTTTTTTTAGCGGTAAAAACATTTGCTATTTTCGCATTTTCATCATTAGATGTTAACTGTCGTTGCTGTGAATAAGATGTTCCATCATAGAAATAGTTATTATCATATGTTTTTTTATCAATATAGTCATAAGCTACACTTACATCCATTGGCATATCATATGAAATATAGAAATATCCTTCATCAGACCCATGGAAATTACCCCAACTATTTTTCACAATCCAAGCTCCATCTTGACTTGGTTTTTCCGGATAAAACTTTTCTTTCGCAATACTATCATCATATCCAACAATCGTAATTGCATGGTTAACTGAAGTAGCACCACTCTTATAATAATATTTATTAACTAATTCATAACTAGTATTAGTATTAGGATCAACTAATGAACTATATGCACTAGCAATACTTCCATATTTTAAAATCATTTCTTTCATTAATCTCACAACATTTTGTCTTTCACTAGTATTTGTTGTATATGTATTAGGAAGGAAAATAGCATCCTTCATAATATAAGCATTACTATTATAAGCTAATTGTGAATCTAAATAAGGATTTACATCTTTTAATTTAGTTGGTGTTGGTGCTATTTTTTCATCTACTAATCCTCCCCATTGGGAAAATAAAAATGAAGCTAAAACATCATTTCCTCCTACATTCACATAAGCTAATTCATTTTCATTATCAATATATTGATGATCGTCATTACTTAATCCTAATGGATCATTAGCTTTATGATAATAAAAATAAGCTACTTGATGTTCTGATAAATCAATTTGATTTTTATTGGCTAATCCTTTTTTAATAATACTTGTTTCCGCAGTTGAAATAGCCGCATAAGTCCAACAAATCCCTAAATCACCTTGATTTTTTATCTTAGTAACTAGTCCTTCTTCATTAGCATTATAATAACTAGGTAATTCACTACCACGAAGATTATAATTCACAAAACTAGTTTCGTTATCACTAATTGTTGGCATTGCTACATCAACATCAACCATTTGATAAGCATTAGCCCACTTACTATCCTTTTCTTGAGCTTGTACTAATGTCATATTAGTAACACTCATACATAAAACCATTAATAAACTAAATAATTTTTTCATCTGCTTCCTCCTAACTCAAACTTCATCCATTATAACCTTAATAGAAAACACTTACAAGCTTTTTTACTAAAAGAATCTATTTAACATTAAAGATGATGAATTTGAATAAATCATCATCTTTTATCCATAATATAGTTAGGTG